>JAUCGG010000032.1 GCA_030378015.1 Desulfococcaceae bacterium HSG8 | reverse complement strand
TCATTCACCGTCTCCGATACGATGCCCGCGGAAACAGCGGCCTGTACAGATCCCTGATACACAACCTGCCGGATGATTTCGAATTTGCGGAATACGGAGAGATCAGTGGCTTCCATTCCCCGCCCCTTCACGAACCTGAATTCCAGATCGACGTTTTTGCCAAGGCGGAGAAAGGCGGATATTCGCTCATCGGCGAGGTGAAGAACCGGAAAGCGAAATTCACCGTGAAAGAGGCGGAAGCTTTCAGGGAAAAAGCCGGGGAACTGATGAAACTTGAAAATATCGGCAGGGCCGTGCTGTTTGTCTTTTCTGTGAACGGATTTTTCAAAAACACCCTGGCATATCTCAGGAAGCACGGAATCGCATGGACAAGTGACAAGCGGTGGCTGGAAAAGCAGAATTGATAATTGCCAACTGATAATCAGGAAAGCCCTTGTCCGCGCCCTCTGCGTAAAAGTTGTACACAGCGTGAAATTTTAAAAAGATAAGGAATGAGAATTAAGGAGCAGGCCATGAAAGAAAAAAGTACGGAAATGAGATATCCGCTGCCCGAAAGAATCGGGGACCCTGATCTGCTGGTGGGGCGGGAAAAAGAATTCCGACTTCTGGGTCAGTGGCTTGATTTGATACCGAAAAGGCTGGGCAAGTCCAGGGTGCTGCTCGGACGGAGAAAAAGCGGGAAGACCGCTATTGTACAACGGATTTTCAACCGCCTGTGGAGCGAAAACAGGAACATTATCCCGTTTTATTTCAGCATCAGGGAAAAGAAAATATGGTATCCGGAGTTCGCCATCGAATATTACCGGGCCTTCGCATCCCAGTATATTTCATTTCTGGAAAGGGACGAGCGTCTGGTAAGAAATCCGCTTTCCCTGGATAAAATACGGGAATACGGCATCTCCGGATCGCCCGATATACTGGCCGAGGATGTGGACATGCTTCTCTGGAACAGGGACCGGGAGATGCATGATTCCATGTGGGAAATCGCCTATACTGCCCCGGAGCGTTTTGCAGGGGTTTATGATCAGCGGATTCTCGTGATCATAGATGAATTTCAGAATATCACACAGTATATCTGCCGAGACAAACGATGCAAAGAAAAACCTGATGAAACCCTTGCCGGAAGCTTTCACGATGTTGTGGAATCAAAGATCGCGCCCATGCTGGTGACAGGCTCCTATGTGGGATGGCTGATAACGGTCATAAATAAATACCTGGAAGCCGGCAGGCTGAAGCGGTATTTCATAAATCCGTATCTGACGCCTGAACAGGGACTTCAGGCGGTTTACGGATACGCTGAAAGCTTCGGAGCCCCGGTTACAAATGAGACAGCGGATCAGATAAACAGCCTATGCATGTCAGACCCGTTTTTCATCTCATGCGTGATCCAGAGCGACTTCGAGGAAAGAGACCTGACAACGCGTCAAGGGGTTGTGGACACTGTGAATTATGAGATAACCGATGAGAATTCCGAGATGTCCATGACTTGGGGGGAATATATTGAGCTGACGCTGAAAAAGGTGAACGACCGCAATGCCAAAAAAATGCTGCTGCACCTCTGCAAATACTCGGACAGGGAGTGGACACCCCGGGAACTCAGGGACGAACTGGAACTGGAAACTGACGAAAAAGAAGTCCGGGAAAAGCTGGAGATAATGGTGAAAGCCGATGTGATTAAAAAAGGAACAGCCGATATTGACTACAGGGGACTGGGGGACGGAACACTGAATCTTATCCTCCGAAAACGGTTTGAAAAGGAAATCAGGGAATTCGCTCCTGATCTGAAAAAAGATTTCAACGCGGAACTGGACAGGCTGAAGGCGGATAAGAAATCGCTTCAGGGAAGACTGGGCAACCTGATCGGCAAGTTCGCTGAGTTCCAACTGTTCACGGAATTCCGATCCCGGAAACGGTTCTCCCTGTCCGCCTATTTTAACGGTGTGAAAGACAGGAAAAAACTGAACATCACGGATGTCCGAATGAGGGAGAAATTCCAGAGGAAAGATGGGAAAGAGATGGAAACCGATGTTCTTGCGGAATCTGACTGCGGCAGGACAGTGATCGCGGAAGTGAAAAAGACAAAGGAAAAAACCGGGCTGAGGGCGGTAAGAGATTTCCGGGAGAAAACAGAGGCATATTCGGAGCGTTTCCCGAAAAAAAAGATACTGCCCGTGTTCCTGTCCGTGGGAGGATTCACACGCGGGGCAATGAAGTTCTGCAAAGAAAAAGGGATCGGTACGGCTGTGGAAATCAGGTATTTTCAGAAAAAATGAATGTCCGGGCGTTTCTTCTCAGATCCGAAACCGGGAAACATTCCGAACCCCGTCCAGCACATCCCGGATGCTGACGCGTTTCATACATTCCGTTGTATTGCAATGCCGTTTAAAACAGGGACTGCATTCCATCCCTGCCCGTATGACCTGATGCCCCGGACCGAACGGGCCGGTTCTCCACGGAGCTGTGGGGCCGAAAATCGCCACAACCGGTTTCCCCAATGCTGCTGCCAGATGCATGGGACCCGTATCTGTTGAAATGAGAAAAGCTGATTTCTCATAAAGCGCGGCCAGCATTTTCAGGCTCGTTTCCCCCGCAAGACTCACAGCTTCATGCTGCATACCGGAAATGATATTCCGAACCGTTCCCCGGTCTTCCGGGCCTCCTGTGAAAACCACCCTGATACCGTATTGGTCGGTCAGCGCGTCGGCCAGTCCCGAGAATTTTTCATCATCCCATAGCTTTGTTTCCCATTTTGCCACCGGGTTAAGGGCTGCAAACGGTTCGGAAGCGTTCATACCATGCTGGGACAGGAGGTCATCCGTCATCCTGCGATCTTTTTCCCGAACCGGAAGGTCGAATATGATGTCATCAGAATGAATCCCCGAGGCATCCAGGAGCATCAGATTCCTGATCAGCGCGTGGTTATCCATTTTCACAGGCGGGATTCGCTGGTTCAGAAAGAGGTAGCTGTGTTCCATGTGCTCCATACCTTTATTATAGCCGGTTTTTCGATCTCCCTTTGATAAACCCACCAGGATGCCGCTTTTCAGCAGTTGCTGGAAATCGAATACCAGGTCATATCGGGTATCCCGGAGTTCTTTTATAAAAAGGTATGCTTCTTTTATTGCTCTCATCTTTTGAAAACGCTTTGTTTTTAAAGTAAAAATATCTTTTACCCATTGCTTCCGTTTTGAAATCAGAACCCGATCCAGCACGCTGTGTCCCTCCACAAGAGGAGCCGCTGCTTCCTCCACCACCCAGGTGATGCAAGCATCCGGGTAGTGGTTTCTGATGGCATTCAAAGCCGGAAGTGTATGGATTACATCTCCGATGGCGCTTAGTTTTACAATAAGAATATTCATTTTTACAGTAGGCCCACCAATTTGTTGTTGGTATAATTATCAGTAGATCGAAAACTTCTGCAACAGTGGATTTTTTTTAATTTTTATATGAAAGTACCGCGGCAACGGAGTGCCAAACTTATAGTTTGGCAGCTTGCGCATACACTTCCCGGAACTCCGGAGACTTTCATACACAGCCATGATCTGACGGTCACAACGAACGATGAAAGTTTTTACAGTTTTCTTTAATACTTACCCCTTAATCCCTTAACACTTTCATATAAACAGCCATGTATTTTCGGACACAATCGCCGGCATGTCCGGCAGCTATGAATGCGCAAGCTTCGCTTCGCTCGCTTACGCAATGCCAAACTGTAAGTTTGGCACTCCGTTGTTGCTTTCATATAAACGGCCATGATCTGACGGTCACAACGAAACATGAAAGTCGGAGCAGATGGCCAAACACTAAATACAAAATACAAAATACTTTCATCTCGACAGTCATAAGTTCTCTGAAGCCGCTGTTCTGAGTCCCCCTTTTTTAAAGGGGGATTCAGGGGGATTTCAGCAGGTCGGGGGAAATCCCCCCCGGCCCCCCCTTTAAAAAAGGGGGGAGTTTCCCGGTGAGTTATTTCAGCTATTTATGAGAACTTACGACTCACGAGTTTCATATAAAAATCGGAAAACAGATGCTTTCCGATTTTAACCCGGAATCCACTGTAAGTAGATCAGAAACTTTCCGATAACCCTTGCAAACAGTGGATTCCGGGTTAAAATTAAAAAACATCCGTTTTTTAATTTTCCCCGGAATGACACTTAAGATGCTGTCATTCCGGGGAAAATCGGAAAACAGATGCTTTCCGATTTTAACCCGGAATCCACTGTCAGTAGATCAGAAACTTTCCGATAACCCCTTGCAAACAGTGGATTCCGGGTTAAAATTAAAAAACATCCGTTTTTTAATTTTCCCCGGAATGACACTTTAAGATGCTGTCATTCCGGGAAAAATCGTAGTTTTTCCGACATTGATTCAAGCTGTGACAGACTATTTCCAGGAAATTCATATCCCCACCCTGATTCGGACGAGTATTCTTCTTCGGATATTTTTTCAGACAATGCCCTTAACGAACTGCTGAAAATATGACCCCATGAATGTGCATGTGTGCTGACATCAGCCAGTTCTTCACCGTCTCTGAATATTTTCAGTTGTACGCAGGGATAGTTATCATTAAAAATGAAGCGGATTTCTTCATTCTTCGGGGTTTCCCATACCACTTGCCGGTTCAGATTTCCTTTTAAAATATCCAGCATACAACGAGCCATCTCGCCTATTGAGTCGCTATTATAGGAATGTGCTTCGAATTTCACAGTTCCCCGGATACTTTTACCGATTTTCGTAAATTTTACTTGCGAAATGCGATTAACAGGCTGATTTATGATAAATTTACAGGGAGCTTCCATTATCAGTTACCAATATCAGCAGATCAGAAAGTCCGCCCGGGATTGACAAATCCCGGGCATTTCAGGCGGATTTGCCAATCTGCCGGGAACTTCCATGATCTCGCGGTCACAACGAATCTGAAACTAGGACTATATACGCTATGCCAAACTGTAAGTTTGGCACTCCGTTGTTGCTGACTTTCATATAAACGGCCATGATCTACTACACCACTTTTTAAGTTCGTCCCCCCCTTTTTTAAAGGGGGCCGGGGGATTTTATGTTACAAAAAAGGAGGTTGTGGCAGAAATCCCCCCGGCCCCCCTTTAAAAAAGGGGGGAGGAATTTACAAGTTGCTGTACTACGGCCACAACGAAACATTGTATGCGCAAGCTTCGCTTCGCACGCTTGCGCAATGCCAAACTGCAAGTTTGGCACTCCGTTGTCCGCGAACTTTCATATAAATATAAATATGTTCGATCTGCTGATTATCAATTATCAATTATCAATTTCTGGCAAGCCTCATATACCATGTCAACTGTGACTGCTTTCATACATTGATGGTGCTTTTCCGGGCATTCGGGTCTGAGACACGGGCTGCATGGCGTCGGAACTCTGACAATGCGGCTCTTTGCGCTGGCCGGTGATGTGGTTACATGATCTGTGGAACCGAATATGGCGGCCTGGGGAACATCAAGCGCGGCCGCCACATGCATCAGTCCTGAATCGTTTGTAATGAAGAGGCTGCATTTCTCAATCAGGGCAATGGCCTCCCCCAGGGTGGTTTTACCACAAAGACTGATGCAATGTTTCCCGATTATTTCACTTATATGTTTCCCCAGGGCTTCTTCACCGGGCCCCCCGAAAATAAGGATATTAGGTGCAGCATCCGCGAGCTTCTTACACAGTGCAGCGTAGCGTTCGGGAAACCATCGCTTGGCAGTTCCGAAAGTTGCGCCGGGATTGATTCCCAGCAGACGGCCCTGCTGCGAAATGCCGTACTGACGCAAAGTTTCTCCGGCCCGACACTGGTTTTCCCGGCTTACCTTCATATAAAGCTCTCCGTTGCAGGGCCTCAGCCCTATCCCCCGAAGGATGTCTGTATAATATTCGGTCTGATGTACGCGTTTTATCTCCGGGGTACACGGAACCGGATGGGTCAGCAGAAACCGTCTGGCGTCTGTATCATACCCGATTCTTACCGGAATCCCTGCAAGAAAGCTGATGAGGGCCGCCTCAAAAGCATTCTGAAGAAGAATTGCCGCGTCAAAATAACGGGCTTCCAAGTCTCTTGCAAGCCGAAACTTACCGATAACCCCATGATGCCGTCCTGAACTATCGTAAATCATTACATGATCTGCATGAGAACTGTTTTCAAAAACAGGTGCGACCCAGGGCTTTGCCAGGATAGTAATCTCAGCGTCAGGGAAATTTTTCCGGATCATTCGGACAGCAGGTGTTGTCATAACCGCATCACCGATCCAGTTCGTTGAGCGGATGAGCAGGCGTCTGGCATTTTTTAATTTCAAATATGGTTTCAACGTCCGATACACTCCTTTCCGACCCGGAGTGCCAAACTTACAGTTTGGCGTTATGCCAAACTGTAAGTTCGGCACTCCGAAGCGGCAAACGTTTTCTTAATAATACAGGAATAAATTCAATATAATACTCTTTTATCAAATGTCCACCGATTTACGATTTACGATTTCGGATTTACGATTGCCAAACTCGTAAATCGAAAAAATTCAGACATGACATGCTATCATACTTTGGTAATACCGAATTTGGGGAAATTACTAGCTCCGCATACCCGTTTTAAGAAGGTTAACGATTCAGATTTCAAAAAAAGTGTTACTGAATGCTGATTTATGTTGACATTAGAAATTACTTACTATATTGAGCGGAAAAAAGACGGAGAATTATAAATGAATCTGAAACCAAAAAGGGGGTAATGAACCATGAGTATGACAAAGGCTGAGCTTATAGAAAGAATGGCAGATGAGGCTGAAATTCCTAAGATTAAAGCAGCCGCGGCGCTGAACGCTTTTATGGATAGTGTGATAGACGCGCTGAAGAAAAAAGATGGTAAGGTGACGCTGGTGGGATTCGGCACGTTTTCGAAGATCCGCCGGAAAGCCCGCAAAGGTCGTAATCCCCAGACGGGCGAACCGATTAAAATCAAAGCCTGTAATGTGGTAAAATTCAGACCTGGCAAGAAACTCAGGGATGCGATTTAACATCGGAGAACTTTTTGAGGGGTTGAGGGGGCGGGGAGACTACTGCCCTCACACCTCACCCCCTCAGTCTAATAGGTAATTTCAAATTCATCAAACTCACCTTGATACTCTTCCCATTCCACCTTCACATCCTTGACTTTTGAATGCGGAGATCCCTCTTTGCACCACTCCACCATGGCATGGACACTCACTTCGTTACCTTCGAAAAGTGCCCGGACAGTTCCGTCACTCCTGTTTTTTACCCATCCGGTAACACCTTCATTTTCTGCTGCCCGTTTGGTTTCTGCTCTGAAGAAAACCCCCTGTACCCTGCCGCTGACGATAACATTTGCTCTTATCTTTGATTCTTCTCTTTCCATATGCACCTCACTTTAATAATTCCGTAAAGGTTGTTTCATCAATAATTTCAATCTCCAGTTTCCGGGCCTTGTCTGCTTTGGAACCCGGAGATTTACCTGCAACAAGATAATCCGTATTTCGGCTGACGGAGCCGGTAATTTTGCCGCCTGCCGCTTCGATCATTCCTTTTGCCTGGTTTCTTGTCATGTTTTCCAGCGTACCTGTCAGGACAAACACCTTTCCTTCCAGATATCCGTCTTTTTTCCCGGTTTCTGAATAAATGATCCGGACACCGCTGTCCAGAATACGCTTCACGGTTTCACGGTTTTCATCCAGTTCAAAGAAACGCCTGACACTTTTGGCAATTTCGGGCCCGACGCCGTCAATCGCTTCAAGCTCTTCAGTTCCTGCAGAAAAAACCTCTTCCGCAGTTTTAAATTTATCGGCAATAAGATTTGCCACATTTTCTCCCACATGCCGGATTCCCAAAGCATAAAGAAACCGGGGAAACGTCATATCCCTGCTTTTCTCAACAGCATTGACAAGGTTTTCAGCAGATTTGGGTCCCATACGTTCCAGCCCTTCCAAGCCCGTTTTATCCAAATGAAAGATATCCGCGTAAGAGGACAGCATCCCTTTATCCACCAACTGATCAATCAGCTTATCCCCCAGACCATCTATATCAAAAGCCCCTTTTGATGCAAAATGCCTGATACTGGCTTTCACCTGCGCGGGGCAGTTGGTATTATTGCACCGTGTGACAGCCTCATCTTTATCCCGGCAGGCGGGGGTATCGCATACAGGACAGTTTGCGGGCATATTGAAAATTTCTTCTTCTCCTGTCCGTCCAGAAGTGACCACCTTTACAACTTCCGGAATCACATCCCCGGCCCGCCGGATCATCACAGTATCGCCTATCCGGATATCTTTCCGCCGGATCTCATCTTCATTGTGAAGGGTTGCACGACTGACCGTTACGCCGCCCACGTTTACCGGATCAAGACGGGCAACCGGTGTAAGCGCGCCCGTACGTCCCACCTGAACCTCTATATTCATGATCCGGGTTGTTTCCTCTATAGCTTTGAATTTATAAGCAATTGCCCATCGGGGACTTTTGGACGTAGCCCCTAGCTGATGTTGAAATTCAAGGCTGTCCACCTTGATTACCATGCCGTCAATATCATATGGCAGGTCATGCCGTTTTCCAGTGAGTTCCCTGTAATAATCCAGGGCTTCGTGAATGGTGATCCCCGGGCGGATGAGCGGGTTAATCCTGAGTCCCAGTTGCTTTAATGCCTCCAGGGTCCCTGAATGGGATTCCGAATCCAGATCCGTGAGGCCCACGCCATATAAGAATATTTCCAAAGGGCGTTTTGCCGTCACTCCCGGGTCGAGCTGTCTCAGGGAACCGGCCGCGGCATTTCTCGGATTGGCAAACGGAGACAGGTTCATACTCACGCGTCTTTCATTCAGCTTCCTGAACCCTTCCAGGCTGATAAAAACTTCTCCCCTGACTTCGAGACGGCGGGGAATTTTCCCTTTTTCCAGGGTGAGTACCAGGGGAACCGATCCTATGGTTTTTACGTTGGAAGTAATGTTCTCTCCCCTTATACCGTCCCCGCGTGTGGAAGCCATAAGCATCCGGCCTTCTTCATAAACAATTTCCACCGCGACCCCGTCCATTTTCGGTTCAGCGGTGTAGAGAATTTCATCATCTGCCCGGGTTCCTTCCCCGGAACGGGAAGAAAAACTGAGATTTTTACGGATACGCTTGTCAAAGCCAAGGATATCCGAATCATCAAATCCGTTATCCAGGCTCAGCATGGGAACAGAATGCTCCGCTGTCTCAAACTTGTCAAGAGGCGCGCCCCCGACCCTTACAGAGGGAGAATCCGGACTGGCAATTTCCGGATGGTCAGCTTCCAGCCTGATAAGCTCCTGCATCATCCTGTCATATTCGGCATCGGATATTTCAGGATCATCCAGAACATAGTATTGATAATTATGCTTGTGCAGGGCTTTTCTCAGTGCTTCTGCTCTTTTTTTTATGTCCTTTACAGTATCTGGCATAATTCGTTTATCACCTCTTTCAAAGCCGCGCGGCTTTGCTTAAATCGTTCCTCTTTGAACCCGGGGCGCCATTCCAGTGTTGAAAGCTCGTCGGAAACAACCAGGATTCCTGAAATTTCCATGTTTCGGAACTTGCCTACGGTAAAAAGTGCGGACATTTCCATTTCAACAGCCAAAACCTTTTTCGACTGAAAATATCTGACTTTTTCACGGGTTTCCCTGTAAATAGCGTCTGTGGTCCAGATCATGCCCTCGTGAAATGCAAGGCTGTTTTTTTTCAAAACCTCCTTTGTGGCTTCCAGCATATCCGGGGATGGGCGTACAGGTTCGTTTTTATCTGCATTGTAATGCGTTGACGTACCTTCGTCAATCACCGCGCCGGTCGGGATAATTATATCCCCGACCCTGACATCAGGGGAAATTGCCCCGCACCATCCGTAATATATGATCTTTTGTGCGCCCCAGGCAATAAGGGTTTCCAGGAGCAGCACTCCGTACGGTGCGCCGACCACGGGACCTGCCAGGGAAAAATTTGCGGTACTGTCATAGCCCAGATATACCCTGCTCATCATCAGGTTTTTAAAATAGTCTTCCCCGAGATTCGTTAGTTTGCAGATAGCATTGAGATCGGTCTCACTGCTTACCATCACGGAAACAGGTCCCAGGTTCGGGGCGTTTTTACCTTTTACAGGGTTGATAATAGCATCATTTATGGTCATTTGTTAAGATTCCTTTGATAATGGGGTCGCACTTTTCATGGCAATCAGCAGATGGAAAAACGCGGAATTCATAAGTTCGCCCCTTGCTCGGCTCGGATTGGCAAATCCGAGCCACTGCCGGACTTGTCAGTCCGGGAGCAAGGGACGAACTTACAAACTGCTGTACCACGAACTTTTTCCATCTCCTGACATTCGAAAACTTTTGCAAACAGTGGATTCCGGGTTAAAACCGGAAAACATCCGTTTTCCGATTTTCCCTGGAATGGCAGTATGTTATCCTAAACCAGCGTCTGTCATTCCGGGGAATTAAAAAACGGATGTTTTTTAATTTTAACCCGGAATCCATTGTTTGCAAAACTTTCTGTACTGACATCTGAGAGGTTGAATGCTTGCAGGATCTTTTGTATAAAGAAAATAAACAGATTTTTCAAGTTTTCATTGGCGATAATGGGATTTTTTATGATGCGTCTATGAAAACTGTCAAGGAAAAAATCAGACCGACCGGATATGATTGACAAATCCGAGCAATATCCTACCTGATGACCGCCCGAGCAAATATCAATGCCTTTAGGAATTTTTTTCAGGAAAATGTTGAAATCCGCATCCTGTTTATGTTATTATATTTACTCTTGGTAAAATAAAATAATCAGTGAAATATCGGATAGCCATTTTCAGTAAATGGAAGTGTTTCCAAATGCTCGCTTGGGATTGACAAATCCCAAGCATTTTCAGGCGGATTATAGAAGATAAAATGACATCCTTCATAAAAGATAAAAAGTAGTTCACATTTTTTCCGGCTGTAGAACAATTTTTCAAATTGTTTTGAAAATTGTTCTATTCTACAGCCAGTAGATCGAAAACTTTTACAGACAGTGGATTCCGGGTTAAAACATCTGAGTCGGTGAGTGAGAAAAACAGGTTTTTGAACGAACGCGGAGTGCAAAGCTTGCTTTGCCGATAATCCAGACAAAGCACTCCGCAGAATTTATACCCGGACATCATTTCTGAAACGGGATACGGTCGGAAACAATGAATCTTTATGATGAATTTTTTTCTATAATAAAAAAGCTGAACGAGGCAGATATCCGATATGCGGTTGTGGGAGGTATCGCATTGTCATTTCATACCCGGCCGAGATATACGAAAGATATTGATATCCTGGTACTTGCCAAGGACATTGACGATCTTAAATATGTCTTAAAAAAAATGGGATATATATCTGAAGCAAGCTCTTGGACCTTTAAGAGTACAAATATCACACTTCACAGGCTGACTAAAATCGAAGGGGAAGATTCGCTTACAATAGACCTGCTTGCAGGCAATGAAGAAAGACATGCTGAAATAATTAAAAATGCTGTTACAGAGGAAACCGAATACGGCTTAACATGTATTGCAAGTCGTGAGGATCTGATTCGGATGAAACGTTTCAGAAATTCAAAGCAGGATATCGCAGATATTGAGGCATTGGAAAATGACAAAAATACAGGAAGTCGTCAGGGAAATTGAAAATTTACAGGATTTTTATAAAAAAACCAAATTGTTAAGAACTCGGATAAAAAGTAAGAACCCGGGGAGAGGACTGGCAGAAGCAGCAGAAAAAGAAACCACTTCCGAGACGGTAAACGGAGAAAAAGCATGATGGAACAGACCATAACAGTGACCATTCCCCGTGAGTGGATTACGGGATTACCTGAAGAAGAACTGACATATAAACAAATTTTTCGTCTGGGTATCCGTCAGTATAAAATCAAACGTGCAGTTCAGCTATATCGTGACGATGTGGGATCACCGGGCTATATTTCGGAACAGATCGGACTGCCCAAACAGGATCTGATCCGTGAACTCCGCCTGTGTGGGATTGAACCCGATTTTTCCGAAGAAACTGTACAGGAAGAACTTGCAGAATGATACATGGCGTGGTGACGAACGCGGGCCCGCTGATGGTCTTTGCAAAGCTCAACATTCTTCATCTTAAAGAAGTTTGCGGGAAACCCGTGTTTCCCCGTTCAGTCTGGGAAGAATGTGTCACAGCCGGAATCCGGCGCGGCTATTCAGATGCTTATACGCTCCGATCATTCTTGGCACAGAATTATTGGTATCCTGAAGGCAGCATTGTCATCCCCGCCCATTTGTCATCTGCAAATCTTGATCTGGGTGAAAAAGAAGCAATTGCGTTGGCGCTTTCCCATAATGCCATGCTTTTGATGGATGAGGAACGGGGACGTCATGTTGCCCGAAAAAATGGCTTATCGGTGCATGGTTCATTGTGGGTGCTGATCAAATCTTATCGACGCGGACTGATTACTGAAGATCAATTGCTTTGATCATGCAGAGATTCGGTTCGAATTGTTTAATGAAGCAGACAAGGTACTGTAAATCCTGTCAATCCTTTAATCTTGAAAATCCGAGTTCAGACAATATGGCCGAAAGCGTCGTTCTCTGAAGACTGCCAACCTAATCAAAATTAAAATCCAATGCTCCGAAGAACAGGTGCTTACTATACCCCCGCGGACATGACATCAATATCCGGCATATCAGACATCGGGGGGAATGCGGAGGAGATTTCTTCCGAATCGCTATCTGCGACTTCGGCTGTTGCCCGGACTAGGGAGCGTTCATCTTCCGAGAGTACCCTGTCTATATCAAGAATGATCAGAAAGGTTTCCTCCTGCTTGCCGATTCCCTTGATAAAGTCAATTTTATATTTCTTTCCGATCTTGGGAGGCGGGGCCACCTGGCTTGTTGTCAGATCCGTGACTTCTCTGACTGAATCAGCCAGCGCGCCCATCTGAACCAGTTCGCCGTCAACATTTATTTCCATGATTACGATGCAGGTATCTGTCTCCTTCCGGGTGAGAGTCATCCCCAGTTTGACCCGCAGGTCTATCACGGGTACGACATCGCCCCGGAGATTTATCACGCCCCTGATAAACGGCGGCATCCCGGGGACTTTACCAATGGTTTTGTAATCCAGAACTTCCCGTACCCGGTTGATTCCGAGGGCAAAAATTTCCTCTCCCAGTGTAAATGTGAGATATTGAGAAGAGTTGGTTTGTTCGATTGATTCCATGTTATCCTCCTTTACCGTAAAAATAAAATACCCGGAGATGTAGGGTGGGTGGAGCGAAGCGCAACCCACCGAAGAACATAATCATAATCAGCAGACGGAAAACGCTCCCGAAACGCTCGCTTGGGTTTCGGCGTGAGTTCAGTCGAACGATTGATAAATCTCAAGCAGTTCAGGTGGATTTGTCAATCCGCCGGGGCAGTTCAGGGTATTTTCCCCATCTGCTGATAATAACAAATGGTGGGTTGCGCTTCGCTCCACCCACCCTACATCCCAAGCGAGCATTTAGTAGGCTTTCATATTTCACGAATTACGCACTACGCATTACATTACGAATTACGCATCAGCTTTCCTGTCTTCAAACGGCTTCCAATATATCTCCTTTGCCTTCTGCGTAAAGGATCTGGCTCCTTCGTTCAGAGAAGCAAGCAGGGAGTACAGAACCGGTACGACCACCAGCGTCAGAAAGGTGGCTATTACAAGCCCGAAAATCACGACAATGGCCATAGTCCGCCACCACTGGGTTGATTCGCTTACATAGGACATGGCCATTTTGTGAAAATCATAAGATACCCCTGTCACCATGGGAATGAGACCTAACACAGTAGTTACAGCAGTCAGCAGCACGGGCCGGAGTCTTGTGGCCCCGGCTGATACCAGTGCGTCGCGAAGCTCCATTCCCCTTTCCCTGAGCTTGTTCGTATAGTCAATCAGGACAATGGCGTTATTTACCACCACCCCGGCGAGAGAAATAACCCCCACCCCGGACATGATAATTCCGAAAGAAGATTTTATCACGGTAAGTCCCAGGAATGCCCCGCCAAGGGATAAGATCACGGAGGTCAGGATGATCAGGGGTTGGGATACGGAGTTAAAAAGCGTAACCAGGATGAGAAATATGAGGAATACGGCAATGACAAAGGCTTTTGACAGGAATTCCTCTGACTCTTTCTGGTGTTCTTCTTCCCCGGTAAATTTGAGCCTGTACCCGGCAGGCAGGGGGAAGTCTTTGAGCAGTTCCTCTGCCTGTGCCCTTGCCACGGGGCCCGGAATTTTTGTCTCATCCACATTTGATTTTACCGTGACCACCCGCTCATGATTGATTCTCACGATATCGCCGATACTCCCGGAATAGCTGATAGAGGCCAGGGTTGTCAGGGGAACAAGCTGGCCCGAAGGCGTGGGGATCATGAGTTTATGAAGCACATCTGTGACGATAAGGTCGCTTTCAGGAAGTTTGACCGTGATATCATAATCATCATCGCCCTCCCGGTAGGTGGAGACCTCCAGCCCGTTATAGGCTGTTTTCAACGCGAACCCGATTGAATTTGTTGAGAGTCCGAACAACGCGGCTTTCTGGCGGTCAATGTTCACCAGTATGGAGGGAATTCCTTCGACATAATCATCTTGGACATCCTCAACAAAAGGAATTTTTTCAATAAGCTTTCGCACATTTTTTGCAAGGCTTCCCAATACTCGGAAGTCATCTCCTGATATCTCAATATTAATCGGCGCGCCCGTGGGCGGGCCCTCTTCCTGCTCTGCCACAGTGATCCGCGCTCCGGGAATGCCCTTCACCCGGTTTCTTACTTTTTCAAGGGTCAGTGCGGACGGGGTTTCGCGATCCTCCAGATCAACAAACTGGATACCGATATGATTCGGCAGGTTGGGCTCGAAAGAATTCCCGCCGCCTGAGGTTTCCACAACTTTTGCATAGACATGCTCGATATTCTCCAGATCACTTGATGAGAAAAATTCCTCTCCCCCCGCGGCTATATGCTTTTTGGGAGTGTGCGAAGCTTTATAACGATCAAGGGGCAGGACATCTGTTTTTCCTGATTCGTCTGTAACGCCGTTGACGGCCATTTCCACAGTTTTGATGATCCGGTCAATATAGTCCAGGTCTGCTCCCTCCGGGGGATCAACATTGACGTAAGCGCTTTTGGGGTCAATGCTGGGAAAAAATTCAACAGGTTTTTCCAGCCCCACCGCGAGAAGCCAGATCTGGACAAGAATGATCAGAAAGACGAATGAAATAAAGATAACGGTCAGACGGCTGTCGAGCGCGAGATTAATGAGCCGGAAGTAAAATCTGAGAAGCGGCCCCTTAATTTCAATGGGCTTTTCACCGGAAGATGCAACTTCCTCCGCGCTCATGGAAACATCCGAAGTCTCGGAACCAGCGCGTTTCTTCAGTCTTGCAAAAATTGCGGTGAGCGCGGGATTGATCACCATAGCCACAAACAGGCTCGATGTCAGGGTGACGATCAGGGTGATTGGCAGGTATTTCATAAATTCCCCCATGATGCCGGGCCAGAAGATCATGGGAAAAAATGCGGCAAGGGTGGTGAAGGTCGAACCGATGACAGGGTAGGCCACCTCGGAGGTTGCCCTCATCGCTGCTTCGATGCGGGGAACGCCCTGCTCCATGTAGCGGCATATATTTTCCACAATGACGATGGCGTTATCAACAAGCATTCCCAGCGCAAGGGTCAGGCTGAAGAGAACAACCATATTCAGCGTAATGTCAATCAGATAAAGAATTGCAAAGGAAAGCAGCATGGAAAAAGGGATGGCAATCCCTACCAGGATCGCATTCCTTATGCCCAGGACAAAAAACAGCACAACAACCACAAGGATAAGCCCGGAGATAATATTATTCTCAAGATCCGCCACCTGCTGACGGATTTCTTTTGCCTGATCCATGAGTTTGGTGATCTGTGTCCCGGTGGGCCATGCCAGGGATCTGTGTTCAAGCAATTCATCAATCTGGTCACTGATCGCGATGATATTTTCCCCGGCCCGCTTTTTAACAGAAATATTCACCGCTTCCCGTCCGTTCAGGCGGGATCGGCTGGTTTCCTCTTTGAAGCCGTCCACCACACGGGCCACATCTTTCAGATATACTGGCCTGCCTTGGTGAGAACTGATGACAAGGCCGTAGATGTCTTCCGGTGTTTTAAATTCGCCAGGAACCCGCAGTTGATAGCGGCCATCCCCCAAGGTAATCGAACCGCCGGAGGTATTCTGATTCTCGCTGCTGACCACGGACTGGAAGGATGTAATGGGAATCCGATAGTAGGCCAGCTTGTCCGGTTCCACTTCAATGCGGATCTCCCGCTCAAGGCCGCCGGTGACATCAACTTCCAGGATTCCGGGGATGGCCTCTATATCGTCTTTCAGATCATCGGCAATATCTTTCAGGCAGGTGATCCCGCAGGTTCCGCTGAGAGAAAAGATGACAATCGGCATTTCAGAGAAATTCACCTCGAACACCGAGGGGTCATTCTCCAGATCCGAGGGAAGCTCACCTTTTGCCTCATCCACCTTATCCTTCACTTTTTGCAGGACCTCATCAATATCCGTTCCGGGGATGAATTCAATGTTGATCTGGGACATGCCTTCGGAACTGACCGACTTGATTTTCTTGACGTTCTCAAGCCCTTTGAGCTTTTTCTCAATCTCTATGGTGACAGATGTCTCCATGTCCGAAGACGACACCCCTTTGTAGTCTGTGGAGACAAACACATTGGGAATTGTGATGTCCGGCGCGCTTTCCCTGGGGAGGACACTGTAACAATATGTCCCCATGATGAAGATAATCACCGCTAGGACAACCACGCTGATTCGGTTTTTTATGGCTGAATCGGATATAATCATGGTTCGTTAAATTCCTTTATTGTCTGAGGGCTGCAAAAAGTCTTTCGGCTTTGTGCAGCCGGGGTTGTCAAATGCCTTGTAGTACAGCAACTTGTAAATTCCGGATAAGTCTATAAGTATTTAATACCCCGAAGGGGGTTACATAATCTATCCCAGCGTCAGCGCAGCGTCACCCTGGGAAATAAATCCCGAATAATGTTTTTTCCCTGAAAGGGATAGATAATACCCCGAAGGGGTTACATAATCTGGCCCAGGGTCAAAACAGATTAGGATAGCGAATTTCACTCCGAATCCGCGGGATGGAAGGAGGAAGAAACAAGTTCCCCGACAAAACTGCCGACAATCACTTTGCTTTTTATCCTGAGAGGAATCCGCCGTTTATCAGCCGATACCCATACCTGGATTTTCGCATCTTTGCTTTTTTCAAATACACCGCCGATATGATTCAGCTCAGGCTCCAGGAGCCAGGCGTCATATGTCCTGCCTGCCACCTCGATCTTTTCCCTTCTGACAACGGACACCCTGCCGATGACACATTTCTTTCCGTCTGTAACAGGTCTTCTTATCTCTGCATTTTCTTTAAAATCGGAAAAGCGGGAAAAATAAAAAGCAGACAAAGGGTCAAATGCCCCGGGCAGCAGGAATAAAGGCTCCCGTTTTTTACCAAAATTGGAATAATGTGCTTCATTTTTTTCCCAATCAAAATGAACAATGATATCCCTGTGGGTTTTCCCCTCCCGCTGCTTTTTTTTATATAAAACCGAGTGCGTCATATCTACATCTGTATATGCATCAATCCTGTCCCGGACTTTATAAAAAAAATCAAGAAACGGCAGGGTTCTGGCGGTCATCACAAAATGATATGCCTGAACCCCGTTGACAGTTTCAACAGGAAAAACTTCAAGTGTGGCTTCCCCGGCCTTTACAACTGTCCATTTAAGGTCAAAAACCAGTTTTTCGCCCGGATAAAAAGGAGGTTCTTCCTGATCCGCCCGGATGTTTCCTGCGAATCCTAAGAACGTAATAATTAATGAAATTAATAATTTGAGAAAATATGACATAACAGGATCGGTTTTCAGCCCCGGAATTTATTTCAGGGCGGTTGCGGTGTAATTTTAGCCGGGCTGCTGTTTGCAGACCCGGGAGATTTTGAAAACGATCCGACCAATCTCGAGGAAAGGAGTGCAAAAATTAAGCGAAGCGGTTTTTTGCACTTTTTTACCTGTATCAGTCATAACCGAATTCCAAATAAGGACATATTGTTCCGACGTCTTACGCTGCATAAGAAAGGATATTCTTTATCTCCTTTGCTGGCCTTGATCTTCGTTTCGGCCATTTGTCAGAACCACGATTTACAGGATTAAAGGATTTACAGGATAACATTCTGTAAATCCTGATTATCCTTTACCGTGAAAATACATGTGGCGTAATCTTTCAGATTGCGCCGGAAAGAACATATCCGCTTCTGCCATGAGGACGGGGCATGAAAAAGCCCTTCGACCGGGTTCGGGTGAGCATAAATTCCGAATGTCTCATCAAACTGACTGAGTTCGCCTATCGTTCCGTCAACGAGCGTATTGAGGCGGTCATCTCTGCCGTCCCCGACACAGAGATCAAGTTCCCTGGAGACATCCTCGGGAGTAATGAACTGTCTCATATCCCGGATTCCCAGATCATTAAGCCACGGAAGTATCGCGTTTGATCCGAAAACGACAACATACTCGACATCTGCCACAGCGCATGAAGCTCTTGCTATGTGAAAAAACTGATCTAATTGCACATCTGTTCCTGTCTGCGCTTTCTTTTTTTCAGGAGCGCATCATATCTTTCCCCCGCGAAAATAGCTGCAAAGGGATGGTTCTGGATGAGCCGTTCCCACCGGACCATCGCATCAGGCGGGAGATCGAAAAAATCTTCTTTTCCGAAGACCATATCGGTCATATCCCTGTGCCTGCCTTCTATGATTTCAGTCCAGCCCCCTGTGTATTCCGGGAATCTCCGGCACCATTCCAGACATTTCTGACGATCTTCACGGCTCTCCGCGCATCTTGTCAGTCCTTCACGGATCCGCTGCCAGCTTCTGCGGGTCAGACCGACATGTGTTCCGGGTAAGCCATCTGTTTTCCCAGGTACACATTTCACTGTTTCGTCTGACACAATTTTCACCTCGCCTTTCTTATGATATTACGATAAATCCTTGCACTTCTTTTTCAGAAAAGTCGTCCTGCCTCTTTACTCCTTTTGTTCCGGCTTTTCATCCGCATCCTCATAATAGAACCATGTCAGCGGACTCGCCTGGAAGTCGTCAGATTCTATGCCGCCTCCGGCCGCTTCTTTGATGACAAAACGGCTTCTCTTTTCCCTCCCGGAACAGGGAGGTTGCTCGCGGGGGATTGGCAAATCCCCCGCCCTTACAGGGTTCGGATTTGCCAATCCGAACCGAGCGGTTTTAAAGGCTTTGATGCTGCTCGCGGCCCTGGTTGCTCGCGGTTTTAATGATGCTCGCGGGGGATTGACAAATCCCCCGCCCTCACAGGTTCGGATTTGTCAATCCGAACCGAGCGGTTTTAAAGGCTCGCGGTTTTAATGATGCTCGCGGGGGATTGGCAAATCCCCCGCCCTCACAGGGTTCGGATTTGTCAATCCGAACCGAGCGGTTTTAAAGGCTTTGATGCTGCTCGCGGCCCTGGTTGTTAGCGGTTTTAATGATGCTCGCGGGGGATTGGCAAATCCCCCGCCCTCACAGGGTTCGGATTTGCCAATCCGAACCGAGCGGTTTTAAAGGCTTTGATGCTGCTCGCGGCCCTGGTTGCTCGCGGTTTTAATGATGCTCGCGGGGGATTGGCAAATCCCCCGCCCTTACAGGGTTCGGATTTGCCAATCCGAACCGAGCGGTTTTAAAGGCTTTGATGCTGCTCGCGGCCCTGGTTGCTCGCGGTTTTAATGATGCTCGCGGGGGATTGGCAAATCCCCCGCCCTCACAGGTTCGGATTTGTCAATCCGAACCGAGCGGTTTTAAAGGCTTTGATGCTGCTCGCGGCCCTGGTTGCTCGCGGTTTTAATGATGCTCGCGGGGGATTGGCAAATCCCCCGCCTCACAGGGTTCGGATTTATCAATCCGAACCGAGCGGTTTTAAAGGCTTTGATGCTGCTCGCGGCCCTGGTTGCTCGCGGTTTTAATGATGCTCGCGGGGGATTGGCAAATCCCCCGCCCTCACAGGTTCGGATTTGTCAATCCGAACCGAGCGGTTTTAAAGGCTTTGATGCTGCTCGCGGCCCTGGTTGCTCGCGGTTTTAATGATGCTCGCGGGGGATTGGCAAATCCCCCGCCTCACAGGGTTCGGATTTATCAATCCGAACCGAGCGGTTTTAAAGGCTTTAATGCTGCTCGCGGTTTTAATGATGCTCGCGGCGGCAGGAAATTTCCGAATAGCAGAAAGGATCTCTGAAATGGATAGATAATTACCGTGTTTTATTATGTATCCCTTTCAGGGAAAATACTTTTTGTTTCTTTTTCCCCAGGGTGGCGCTGACCCTGGGCTATATTCATCTATTCTTTCTGAACACGCTTTCGGGCTGCTTTTTTCCTTTGCTTTAAAATTCTGACAGTCTCTTCGATTTCCTCCGCGGTTACCCCTTTGCGAAGTTCCTCCATCTCTGTCATCACCTTTGCAAAACGCACTCCTTCGGCAGCACTGATCCATTCCAGTTGAAGACGTTCCGGGCGGATGCCTCGCTTTTCCATCTTTTTTCGGACTTTGTTCACCCGCTTCTCGGTCCAGTGATTAGCGTCAATATAGTGGCAGTCCCCGATGTGGCAGCCGCTGACCAGGACAATCGGAGCGCCTTTTTCAAATGCGTGCCATATAAATTTTTCATCCACACGGCCCGAACACATGGTACGGATGATCCGGGCATTGGCCGGATACTGCAACCGTGAAACCCCGGCATAATCCGCACCCGCGTATGAACACCAGTTACAGGCAAATGTCAGAACTTTCTCCTTTGCATCCTCCTCAAGCATGGTATCCACCTGGCTGATGATCTGCTCATCTGTGAAATGATTCATTACAATGGCTCCGAACTTGCATTCGGCAGCACAGGTTCCGCACCCCGCACACGCGGCAGTGTTCACAGACGCGGGGATTTTCTTTTTCACATCCACGGTTATGGCATTGTAGGGACAGACCTCCGCGCATTTTCCGCAGGATTTGCAGTGGGCCTCAATTATTTCCGAAGTAATGGCCTCGGATGTAATCGCTCCCTTATGCATGAGACGCACGGCCCGAGCCGCCGCGGCAGATCCCTGGGTCACACTCTCCTTGATATCCTTGGGGCCTTCCGCGCATCCGGCAAAGAAAATCCCGCGGGTGGCCGCGTCAACCGGCAGCAGTTTGGGATGGGCTTCGAGATAGAACCCGTCAGGCGTCAGTTGAAGCCCCAGCATCTCCTGGAGTCTCTGGGTTCCCGAGGATGGCTTTATCCCCAGGGCCAGCACAAGCATCCCGAGATCATGGAATTCTATTTTGCCCGTGGCGGTATTCTCCACAGCAACCCGCATGGTTCCGTCAGGAAGCTCTTCGACGGAACCGGGCAGCCCCCTGATGTACTGAACCCCGAGGCTTCTGCTCCGATTATAGAGGTCTTCAAACCCCTTTCCGAAGGCCCGGATATCAATATAAAATACCTTGATATCAATATCGGGGTAATGCTCTTTTAACACCAGGGTGCTTTTAATTGTATTCATGCAGCAGATGTTGGAGCAGTACTCCCCGCCCTTGCGTTTGGAACGGGATCCCACACATTGTATAAATCCCACCGAATCCGGACGTTTTCTGTCTTTAGGCCGTATCACCGACCCTTTTGTGGGCCCTCCCGCGTTGACAAGGCGTTCGAATTCAAGGCTGGTGACAACATTTTCAAACCTTGTATATCCGTATTCATCCATCTCCCGCGGATCGTAGGGTTCAAGACCTGTGGCAACCACAATGGAACCGACATTCTCAATAATCTCCTCATCAGACATGTGAAAACGAATACATTTCTTTTCGCACACATCCAAGCACTTGGAGCAGCCCCTGCCCATACATTCGTTCATATTGATCACATAAGCAGACGGAACTGCCTGGGGAAAGGGAATATATATGGCCTTGCGGGAGGAAAGCCCTACATTGAATTCATCCGGAAAAACCACGGGACATGCCTTTACGCAGTCTCCGCAGGAAGTGCATTCTTTCTCATCCACATACCTGGCTCTTTTAATAATCTTTGCGCTGAAATTCCCCACATAACCTTTTACCTCTGTCACTTCGCTCATGGTGTGAAGCGTTATATTCGGATGCCGACCGGCATCTGCCATCTTGGGACCGAGGATTCAGATGGAGCAGTCCATTGTGGGAAAGGTTTTATCCAGTTGCGCCATTGTGCCGCCGATGGACGGACTTTTTTCCGCAAGAACGACTTCATATCCGTTATCTGCAAGGTCAAGGGCCGTCTGAATCCCGGCAATACCGCCGCCGATCACCAGCGTGCGTTTGGTCAGGGGCATCACATCTTCGGTAAGGGGAGAAAGCAGTCGGACTCTTGAGACCGACATTTTCACCAAGTCTTCGGACTTCAGAGTCGCGGCTTCCGGTTCAGACATATGAACCCAACTGCACTGTTCCCGGAGGTTTGCCATTTCAAGAAGATACGGATTCAGATCTGCTTCCTTCATCATATTGCGGAAAGTAGGTTCATGGAGTCTCGGGGAACAGGACGCGACAATAATCCTGTCCAGCCCGTGTTCAAGGATATCAGTCTTGATTTCCATCTGCCCAGGCTCCGAACAGGCATACGTTATGTCTTTTGACACAACCACATCATCCATATAGCTGATATTTTCTGCAACCCTCTCACAGTCAACAGTCTGAGCAATATTCAGACCGCATCGGCACACATAAACACCTATACGTGCTGACTGACCATCATCCGACGTTTTTGCGAACATATATTTATTCTCCGTTTTCAGAAATTAGTCGTGAAACGTGATGCGTGAAACGTGAAACGTGATAGCATTCTAAATTTAATAAGTTCGTCCCCGTTTCACGCATCACGCATCACGTTTCACGCATTCATTCCCAACATATGGTTCTGGCGATAAGACTCGTCAGATCTGTCATTTTCATATTCAGTTCGTCTCCGAGGAACGGATCTTCCATCGCGCACCGGAGATGAATCTGACATTTGGGACATGATGTGACCATCATGTCACTTCCTGTTGCATGAGCCTGGCGGATGCGTTTTACTTGGAGTGCTTTGCTGTATGAATCACATCCTGTCCACGCGCAGTTTCCGCAACAAAGTGCGGCGTTGTTACTGTCCTTCATTTCTTCAAATTCCAGGGGAAGCCTGCGGATAAGTTTTCGCGGGAAATCCCTCATCTCCTCAAGGCGGTTCAGACGGCACGAATCCTGGTAAGTGATGCTTTTCCCGGGATCAGTAAAGGTGACAGCGCCTTTATCAATCTCATTTTCAAGGAATTCGTAAATATGGGTCACTTTGAAACCCGGCCTGATGCCGTGTTCCTTATAATCATAGGCCAGGGTTTTATAGCATTCGGGGCATGAAGTGATCACTTCATCAACTCCGAGGTCATTGATGAATTGAACATTCAGGTTTGCAAGTTTCAGAAAATTTTCCCTGTCACCTGACCACAGGAGGTCATGCCCGCAGCATCGCTCCGCGTCAATGACCCTGGGATATATATCAAAGAAATTTAAAAGCCTGAGCGCGTCTTCGAGAATCCCAGAGGTCTCTGTGCTGTGATGTTTTCTGAAGAATACATCAAAATACGGCGCGCACCCGCCGAAAAACATGACCTTGCTGTCAGGGTCACATCGGATGTCTTCCGGGATCTGACGCCATCGGGCAGTTTTCAGTTCAGGAGATGTCATTGCGCGCATGAGGGATTGAAAAAATCCGCCGTGGGGCTGGCGGATATCGTCACTTTCAGTGATGTTACAGCGAATATCCCGGATAAATTCAGGAAAGTTCACATCTGACGGGCATCTTTCATAACAGACCCCGCAGGTCAGACATGACCAGATATCCTTTTTTACCTGCGCTGAATGAATATTTCCTTCAATAATAGCACTGACAAGAGTCCTGGGGGAATAGGGTTTTCCGCTGAGAGCCAGAGGGCACGAAGCCGTGCATTTGCCGCAGTCCTGACAACTGTAGGCGTCATGGTTTGAAATGATTTCCTCAACAGACTGCTCCCGGGGTTCCGAGGGCTTTGCCGGTATGATCGGGCTTTTCCCGATCTTCCTGATATCTTTGCAGAAGTCCGCAAGGAAGTTCTTTAATTCTTCTGATTCATCAGGCAGAAATGTGGCAAGGCGCATCCGTTCCTTTCCCAGTCCCAGGAGATCAAGGATAGCCCTGGTATCTTCGGTATTGTCAACAGCGGCTGCGGTTCCGGTTCCGTATCGGCAGGCCCCGGGGCTGCATCCCACAAGGGCAACCCCGTCCGCTCCCATTTCAAAGGCTTTGAAAAGAAGTGCTTTGCTGATTCTTCCTGTACAGGGAATCCGCACCATCTTTATTTCCGGGGGAATCTGATATTCATTGTCCTGGAGGTTATGATATGCAGTGTGGGGGGCCCAGTTACACAAAAACAAAATGATCTTAAAATTATCCATATTGACCTGTTCAGCATGAATACACCCCGTTTTTGCATTCGGAGTGTAATGACCTGTTTTCATGAATGTTTTATATTAAATTATTCCTGACTTCCGGTTTACTATTACACTAAACTTACCGGCTTGTAAATATAAATAAATAATAAATAAAAAGGCCGGGTTTATAAAAGCCTCGGAATCAGTTCCGAGGCTGAAAGGCTGAAGTCCGGCTATCGTCACAGTGCGCTTTAGCGTAATTTAGCTTTCAGCCGGGGATTTGTCCCTCGGTTTTCCGCTACGTTATGAAGTTTATTTTTTCTGAAAATACTTAATCTCCGAAGCCGTACCGATACCTTTTTCTTTGCAGAACTTCATTGCCCCGCGTGTGAATCCTCCCACGGACAGGAACACGGGCAGTATCTTCTTTTCCGGGAAACGCTCCGAATATGCCTCTGTTTTCTCATGGAAATCTCTTACCGCCCTCAGCCCGGTTTTTTCCTTTGTCTTTTTCACTTCCGCGATCACTGTCCTGCCGCAGTCCGATTCCGCAAGAACATCGGTTTCCATCTCCTTTCCGTCTCTCCTCTGGAATTTCTCCCTCATCCGGACATCCGTGATGTTCAGTTTTTTCCTGTCTTTCACACCGTTAAAATAGGCGGACAGGGAGAACCGTTTCCGGGATCGGAATTCCGTGAACAGTTGGAACTCAGCGAACTTGCCGATCAGGTTGCCCAGTCTTCCCTGAAGCGATTTCTTATCCGCCTTCAGCCTGTCCAGTTCCGCGTTGAAATCTTTTTTCAGATCAGGAGCGAATTCCCTGATTTCCTTTTCAAACCGTTTTCGGAGGATAAGATTCAGTGTTCCGTCCCCCAGTCCCCTGTAGTCAATATCGGCTGTTCCTTTTTTAATCACATCGGCTTTCACCATTATCTCCAGCTTTTCCCGGACTTCTTTTTCGTCAGTTTCCAGTTCCAGTTCGTCCCTGAGTTCCCGGGGTGTCCACTCCCTGTCCGAGTATTTGCAGAGGTGCAGCAGCATCTTTTTGGCGTTGCGGTCGTTCACCTTTTTCAGCGTCAGTTCGATATATTCCCCCCAGGTCATTGACATTTCGGAATTCTCATCGGTTATCTCATAATTTACAGTGTCCACAACCCCTTCACGCGTTGTCAGGTCTTTCTCTTCAAAGTCGCTCTGGATCACACAGGAGATGAAAAACGGGTCTGACATGCACAGACGGTTTATCTGATCTGCTGTCTCATTCGTAACCGGGACTCCGAAGCTTTCAGCGTATCTGTAAACTGCCTGAAGCCCGTGTTCGGGCGTCAGGCAGGGGTTTATGAAATACCGCTTGAGCCTGCCTGCTTCCCTGATCGGGATTTTCCCCGGGTTATCACCGCAGGCATGGGGTTTATGAAATACCGCTTGAGCCTGCCTGCTTCCAGGTATTTGTTTATAACAGTTATCAGCCATCCCACATAGGAGCCTGTCACCAGCATGGGCGCGATCTTTGATTCCACAACATCATGAAAGCTTCCGGCAAGGGTTTCATCAGGCTCGGTACGGCGTTCTTTATCCGGGTAAATATACTGCGTGATATTCTGAAATTCGTCTATGATCACGAGAATCCTCTGATCATAAACCCCTGCAAAACGCTCCTGGTTCTAACGGATTTTGTGATTGTACTTGATTTCAGGTAGTTACGATCCCGAAAAACAGCCTGCCGGAAGATGCCTGTCAGCCGGCAGCCCGTGAATCCGGCATTTGCAGGTTTTCAGATTTCAGCCTGTATCGGAAAACCACAAAATCCGTTAGAACCAGAAACGCTCCGGGGCAGTATAGGCGATTTCCCACATGGAATCATGCATCTCCCGCTCCCTGTTCCAGAGAAGCATGTCCACATCCTCGGCCAGTATATCGGGCGATTTGGAGATGCCGTATTCCCGTATTTTATCCAGGGAAAGCGGGTTTCTTACCATCCGCTCGTCCCTTTCCAGGAACGAAATATACTGGGATGCGAAAGCCCGGTAATATTCGATGGCGAACTCCGGATACCATATTTTCTTTTCCCTGATGCTGAAATAAAACGGGATAATGTTCCTGTTTTCGCTCCACAGGCGGTTGAAAATCCGTTGTACAATAGCGGTTTTCCCGCTTTTTCTCCGTCCGAGCAGTACCCTGGATTTCCCCAGCCTTTTCGGTATCAGATCAAGCCACTGGCCGAGAAGGCGGAATTCTTTTTCCCGTCCCACTAGGGCGGTTGCGGTGTAATTTTAGCCGGGCTGTTGTTTGCAGACCAAGGAGATTTTGAAAACGATCCGACCAAGCTCGAGGAAGTTCCGGATAAAATTAAGCGAAGCGGTTTTTTGCACTCTTTTTTTACCTGTATCAGTCATAACCGAATTCCAAATAAGGATATATTGTTCCGACGTCTTACGCTGCATAAGAAAGGATATTCTTTATCTCCTTTGCTTTTTCTGAATGAAAAGCATCCCATAAATCTGTATCCTGCTGAAGCCCGAGCCACAACTGCGGAGAAGTTTTTGTAAACTTTCCCAGCCTCAGAGCCATGTCTGCTGATAACGATCTTTTGTTATTCACCAGATCATTTATTGTTTTTCTGGAAACCTTCAGAGCTTCGGCCAGATCGCCCTGACTCATTTTCAACTCTTTTAAAATATCTTCCCGGATGTATTCTCCCACAGGATTCGGACGTTTCTTCGGAATAATCATAATCACCTCTTAATTAATTAATGATAGTCCTCAAACAGAACATTATAAGCATCTCCTTCATGCCATTCAAAGGTAATACGCCACTGCTTGTTAATGCAAATTGCATATCGGGCAGGCTCATATCCTGAAAGAGCGTGAAATTTGTTTGAAGGAGGAAAATACAAATCATCCAACCGGATTGCACGGTTTAACATTGCCAGCCTCCTGCGCGCTTTTTTTACCAAGTCTTTTGAAACCCCTTTCAGTTGCTCTTCCGAATATATTCTTTCAGTTTTCTTATCTTTGAATGATTTTATCATGTCTGTGCTGTAACATAGTACGTTACGGATTGCAAACTGAAAATAACGCTCATGAAAAAGCCGGGTTTTTCGATAGCTTTGCACTACTGCCTGACCAAATAAGTTTTGATATGTGATTTCACATATCCGGCCGGATACAGTTCTGTGCCGATTTGCGAATTCTCATTTTCCGGTGCCGGAAATGAGAAATGTCAGCGCGATCTTTGATTCCACAACATCATGAAAGCTTCCGGCAAGGGTTTCATCAGGCTTCTCTTTACATGCTTTGTCCCGGTAAATATACTGCGTAATATTCTGAAATTCATCTATGATCACGAGAATCCGCTGATCATAAACCCCTGCAAAACGCTCCGGGGCAGTATAGGCGATTTCCCACATGGAATCATGCAGTTCCCGCTCCCTGTTCCAGAGAAGCATATTCACATCCTCGGCCAGTATATCGGGCGATTCGGAGATGCCGTATTCCCGTATTTTATCCAGGGAAAGCGGGTTTCTTACTAGGCGTTCGTCCCTTTCCAGGAATGAAATATACTGAGATGCGAACGCGCGGTAATATTCGATGGCAAACTCCGGATACCATATTTTCTTTTCCCTGATGCTGAAATAAAACGGGACAACGTTTCTGTTCTCGCTCCATACCCGGTTGAAAATCCGTTGCACAATCGCGGTTTTTCCGCTTTTTCTCCGCCCGAGAATAGCCCTGGATTTGCCAAGTCTTTTCGGTATCAGATCAAGCCACTGGCCGAGAAGTCGGAATTCTTTTTCCCGTCCCACCAGCAGATCGGGATCACCGATCCTTTCGGGCAGCGGATACCTCATTTTTGTATTTTTCACAATTTTTTCCTCCGCAGTTTCGCAGTTTTTATCAGACCACGAAACATACGAAATACACGAAAATATATCTTTAGAAAAACAATCCGTTATAAATATCACCTGATCTTCCGGGATGTTCGATCTGCTGATGATATTATGATAACTCCAAGGGCGCATTCCCAAAAAACCAGGAAATTCTCGTTCCCAGGCTCTGCCTGAGAATGCATTTACAGAGGCTCTGCCTCGTATTTCACTTTAAAGCAGGGTAAGCTAAACGGAATACCTCGCAGGGTTTCGGCGAGAACTCAGTCGAACAGCGGAGCCTTGCAGAATGCATTCCCCGGGCAGAGATTGGGAACGAGTGACATATTGAATTTTACGCTCTGTATCTGACCTGCTATTTGGGAATGCCACCCCCTTACACTTCTTTTGGGGTGTCCCACCTTTTACACAAAACGGTTGCCGGCATCCGAACCGGGACGGGACGGGGTTCGGAATTATCATTCTGGAAAATACTGATAACACGCTCACCGGACACAGTATGATCTGGAATCCTGTGTGCGGAAGACGGGACACTGTAACGTAATCTTTCAGATTGCACCGGAGCGGGGAACGCAATCTGAAAGATTACGTTACACTCCTGCGGCATGTGTAAAAGGTGGGACACCCCTTCTTTTTCAGAAAAGTCGTCCTGCCTCTTTACTCCTTTTGTTCCGGCTTCTCATCCGCATCCTCATCACCGAACCATGTCAGGGGGCTTGCCTGAAAGTCGTCAGATTCTATGCCGCCTCCGGCCGCTTCTTTGATGACAAAGCGGCTTCTCTTTTCATCGCCTTCCAGTTCACCGGCAATGATGGTAATTGTCCCGGCATCACCGCTTTTGCCTTGGGATTCGCTGGCAGAAGATACAGAGGTGCCTGTGTCAAGATGAACCCGGTCCGCAACGATCAGGTTTATGGCTCCTGCATTGCCTTCCCCCGCGCTTGATGTTTTCACGGAACTCTTCGTATGCAGGGTGACAGATTCACCCGCGTTGATAGTGTGCTCCTTCGGGTTAAGGTTGTATGGAGGAGTGATTTTCAGTCCCGGAGGGACTTGTGAAAATAGCCCGGCAATTCATTGCCGGGTGAGATTCCGGATCATCACGTCCCGGAGGGACGGCTGAAAAGCTTTTCAGTCGTCCCTCCGGGACTGAAAAAACGGGGACATCCGCCCCGGCAATAAATTGCCGGGCTATTTTCGGTCGTCCCTCCGGGACTGCTCCCCCCAGGTTGTAAATGCTCCCGTTGTATGGTTAAGCGATTTCCGAGAATAAATGTCCCGGACCGAGCGGTTTTAAAGGTTTTGATGATGCTCGCGGCCCTGGTTGCTCGCGGGGGATTGACAAATCCCCCGCCCTCACAGGGTTCGGATTTGTCAATCCGAACCGAGCGGTTTTAAAGGCTTTGATGCTGCTCGCGGTTTTAATGATGCTCGCGGGGGATTGACAAATCCCCCGCCCTCACAGGGTTCGGATTTGTCAATCCGAACCGAGCGGTTTTAAAGGTGGCGCTGCGCTGACCCTGGGCTGGACTATTTAAACCCCTCGGGGTAATTGACAAATCCGACTGAAATGCTTGGGATTTGTCAATCCCAAGCGAGCATTCGGGGGCGATTTCCATGTTTCAGCAGGCGGCACGGAGACCCTATACTCTTTTAACCGAGAAATCCTCAAATTCCCTGCTCAGGAGCGGATGATAATACGGGTCATCCAGTATCCCTGTCCCATGCCGTTCGATAAGGATGTCCGCGGCTTCTTTGTGCCGGAGTTCGTCCAGGTTATGAACTTTCCTCTTTAAAACCCCTGCGATATATGGGGTGTAAATATTCCTGTATCCTTTTTCCCGCAATTTCAGACAAAAATCCGCATCCCCGTAGAAGGGCAGGGTTTCGTCAAAACCGCCGACTTCTTCCCATTTATAGCTGTCAACGGCCATGATATCCCATGATACAGCGCTGTAGTTCCTTATACACAGGGCCGAATTAAAATAGCCTGATCCGTACTGTGTGTTGCGGTGTGCATACCCGCAAAGCCCGTTAATTCCCATGATCATCCCGGTATGGTAAAATCGGCCATTGGGATAGGTTATCTTCACCCCCACGGCTCCGATATCGGGCCGCCCGGTATGCTCCAGGGCCGCCAAGGGATATTCACTGTCAAGAATCTCCGCATTGCCGGCAGAAAAGAACAGGAAACGGGATTCCGCGGCACGGGCCCCCTGGTTATAGAAAACAGCCCTGCCAGATTCCTCCGGAACCATACGAATCTCCACATCAGGAAATTCTTCAAGCACATCAGCAATGTTGGCCCGGCCTTCCTCAATCACTGCGATGATTTTCACGGGGACCTGGGAAACCAGTCTGATGCTCCTTATGGCCGTCACCACTTCCGGGGTGCGGCCCTCTACAATGTGAGTCACGTCAGGATTCGGAACACGACGCTTAACCCGGTAAACCCCCAGGTTCGTCCCCGGAACCTTTACCACGACAGCGTCCTCTCCCCGTCTTTTCATGGCATTTTCAAGCGCGTTTCTTCCGGCTTCATAGGCATACATTTTTTCGGAACAATCTGTTGCAATGGAACCCGGTGCGCTGCGCCATGAGTAGAGAATCAGGGGAACATGTCCGATATGGCGGGCCTTTTCCGTCACTCTGAGGAGCAGATCATAATCCTGTGCTCCGTCCGTACCAGGTTCCATGACTCCTGAATTCCTGGCCAGATCTGCTTTTACCGCGATGAGATGAGGACAATACATATGGCTGGTCAGCAGATCCGGATTCCAGTCTGGCTGAAGCCGGGGGCTGTGGCGGACGCCTCCTGCATCAATCATATCTTCATCACTGTACAGCACATCGGCTTCAGGATGTGCATTGATGTAACTGGCAAAGGACTCAAGTGCGAAACCCGTTATCAGGTCATCATGATCACAAAGCACCAGGAATTCTCCCCCTGCCATGCCCATAGCTCGCCGGGTATTTGCAGCAATGCCGCCGTTTTTATCCGACATCATCACTCGGAACCGGGAATCTTTCGAGGGAAGCTTCTCCAGGTAGGTTTTAAATGCCTCATCTGTCGAAGCATCATCGCTGATACAGACTTCGAAATGCTCATATGTCTGGGTACGCAGCGAACGGATCATCTCTCTGAAGTAGCTGATATCGCTGTTATAGGTGGGCATGAGGATCGAAAAGGAAGGATGGCGGGTCATGGCAGCCACCCGTTTACGGGAAAGCGAAATATCCGGCGATACCCGTTTCAGCCATTTATGATAGATGATCTTCTGATCCTTGGTCATGTTATCCTGAGATTCGTTTTCCGCTGCTTCAGCTTCAGGGGCACTGCTTTCCTTTTCCGGAAGATCGAACAGCACACGGAATGTATAAGGCATGATTGAGAAAGACTTGGGCATCAGGTCTTTCAGGCCGATCTTTTCAACAGACAGGGTGAGACCTGTTTCAAAATCCACCCGGGCAACATTTTTTCCCCACACGGCCCCCATCCGGGGAAGGAGAGGAGAAGTGAGAAAGACATCCCATGAGCGGGTTCTCAGGAATCTCATGATCCTGTATTTATTCCGCCATGATATGGACCCGTCTCCTGAACGGGTATAGGTGACAATGTCATTTTCATGAGAAAGCCCTTCCCATTTGTCCCTGTCGCCTTCGGGGAGAACTGCCAGCACCCGCATCCCCGGGTATTTTTCCAGCAGATCGCATAAAAACCCCCTGGCTGGCTCCGTGGCCAGGGGATCATGTATAAAAATGCACAGGTTACCGGGCTTTACGGCATCCAGGTATGCTTCAAGATCATCGAACGGCATATCAATTTCTTTCTTCCCATAACAGTTAGTGAAAAAATCCCTGCCCCCTTGGATGAATGCCCGTGAAAGGGCAAACCGGCCTTCCGAAGACGCTATTTTTGCAGATCGTGTAAGCCGGAGGAGCATCAGCGACAGAAGAAGACGCCTCTTCAGCCCGGCTGAGTAGTTATTGAAGAACCAGAGAGAATTACGGGTTCTGTAGTAGCTTCGCCATACAGCAGAATTATCAACCTCTCTCCCTGCCCAGTTCGGATGAAAGACAAGGGAGGCATTGGACGCAAGTACCTTGTAACCAAGCTGCTTGAACCGCGCTCCCCATTCCATATCATCCCAGTAGATGAACAGTTTGTCATGCCAGATCCCGGCTTTTTTCACGTATCGGATACGGGCCAGCATGGAGCATGCAGCTACATAATCCACCTCAAACGCTGCTTTGGGATTTCGTATAGCTGCCTCATGAGGCAGGTTTCTCCTGATTTCACCGAGACGATAATCAATGAACGCGCCGATCTCAATCATCTCATCCGGCTGATCAACATTCATGATTTTGGAACCGCATAAGGCAGCATCAGGAGTATTCTCCATGACCTCGACAAGTTCTCCCAGGGTATTTCTCTCAATCCGGACATCATTGTCAAGAAGCCAGAGATACTCGGCCTCGGGCCTGTTTTTCAGCACCCAGCGCATCCCCGCGTTGAATCCGCCCGTCCCCCCGAGGTTTTCCCGGTTCCTGAGCAGCCGTACCCGGGGATAGGATGATTCGACCGCCTCGCCAGTCCCGTCGTCGGAGTGATTGTCAATAACAGCAATACCGAGTCGTTCCGCGGGATAGTCAAGGGAATTCAATTGGTCAAGCAACTGCATGACATCCGCTTTTTTGTTCCAGGTGACAATGACCGCCTGAACCGCGGGCATGTCAGCTTTTCTTTTATCCGTCACTTCTCTTTTCCTGATTGCATATAAATCAGATAGTTATAGTCAGAAATATTTACGATTTACGATTTACGATTTACGATTTATGATCGGACGGAAATCGTAAATATTTCTGATTCAGTCAGAAATCAGGTCCTTTACCTTCTGTCCGACCGAATCAACCACTTCGCCGGCTTTTTCTTTGAATGTTTTTTCCTTCCCCTTTACCAGATTCACAGCGGCTTCATATTTTTTTTCAAGCAGATAGTTCCGGATTTTCGGGGAATGAGAAAAATAATCTTTCAGGCCCCACTGACGTACATCAACATAGGTGTCCTGGAAAGTCAGTTGTTCTTTTGTTGTAAATTCAAATCCGTCTGTTGTCCTGATAATATGGGCACTGAGCAGAGCGCCGGCTATAAGGGTCGCGAGAAGAATCGTTATTATAATATTCTTCATAAAATATTTCCTTTCTGTAGTAAGTGATAATGTGTCGGGATGACTGGTTACTTTCATTTTTCCTAGGAGTTTATGATAAAATTATACAGAGAGATTGTCAATAAAGATTCCTGATTCCTGAAATTCTTAAAATTGGGATATGATATATATTCGGTAATGTAAGGAATCCGGTCATATGCGCCGGAAGACAGAGGTGAGGGGTTACGCGGGAAAATTTTCGTTCGGGCTTGCTGCAGGAGTGCCAAAGCTGTTCTTTGGCACTCCCGAAAGGTCCGTTCAGGCGAGAGCTTTTTTGACCACTACCAGAAGCTTATCCGGATCAAACGGTTTGCTGAGGTAAGCCACAGCCTTTTTTATGGAAAGGTGACGTGATGCCATTCCGCTGACAACAATAACCGGAATGTCTTTAAGTTCACTGTCTTTTGAGAGTTTGCGGTAAAACCTTGTGCCCCATTCTTCCGGCATTTCAAGATCAAGCGTTATCAGGTCAGGTTTCTCATTTTTTGCCACTTCCAGGGCTTTCACACCGTCGTCTGCTGTGCAGGTTTCGTACCCGTTGTCCTCAAAAATATTTACAAGGTACTTTACAATAACGGGGTCATCGTCAATGACCAGTATCTTTTTTGCCATAATATCCACCTATTTTGAACTGTTAATGATATGAATCTGATCATTCAATGTCCAGAAATCATAGACGATACCGACGAGAAAGATGCCGCCGGTCAGGAGATAGACAATACCGATAATCAGTTTTCCCATATAAAATTTATGGATTCCGAAGATGCCGATAAATGTCAGCAGAATCCAGGCAATATTATAATCAACTTTCCCTTCCCTGAACCTCAGATCTGCTTCACGATCCATAGAAGGAATCAGGAAAAGATCAACGATCCAGCCGATCCCAAGTAAACCCAGTGTAAAAAAATAAATGGTCCCTGAAATCGGTTTCCCGTAATAAAATCTGTGCGATCCTGTGAAACCGAAAATCCACAGGATGTAACCGATGGTTTTGCTGTGGGAGCCGTCTGTCATTTTAGCCTCCTTTCAAAATAATTGATAAGATAATCAGCAGATCGAAAAAGTTCCCCGGAAGCCCTCTCGTTCCCACGCTTTGCGTGGGAATGCAGAGCGCGTCCGGTGACTGAGCGTCCGACCCCAAAACCGCAGGGGACGCGAACGTCCTTCTGCATTCCCACACAAAGCGTGGAACGAGCATTTTACATGTCCTGCCAGGAACTTTTTAATCTACTGATAATTGATACCTCGTGAGTCGTAAGTTCTCATAAATAGCTGAAATAACTCACCGGGAAACTCCCCCCTTTTTTAAAGGGGGGCCGGGGGGATTTCCCCCAACCTACTAAAATCCCCCTGAATCTCCCTTTGAAAAAGG
>JAUCGG010000206.1 GCA_030378015.1 Desulfococcaceae bacterium HSG8 | reverse complement strand
CTCGTGAACGTGTCCGCATTCTCAGGTATGTGTATGCCGTTCATCATGTTCACGTTTACGGACACGTTTACGTTCACTGGTTTTATCAGCCCGGCGAAAGTTTTCCGATAAGTTCAGGTATTACCGACTGATCTGACATCGCCCCTCCGGGGCTGGAACGCGGTTGTTTCCGAACCTGGGATTAAAATCCCAGGCTACGTTAACCATGCCCCTCCGGGGCAATTTTCGCCCGGCGTAATCTGAAGTATTTTCAAATTGCTTTCGCTGCACGGGTTTCTTATATTATCAGTAGATCGAAAACTTTCGCAGACAGTGGATTCCGGGTTAAAATCGGAAAACATCCGTTTTCCGATTTTCCCCGGAATGACAATAGGTTAAAGCTGTCATTCCGGGGAACTTTCATGACCCGCCGGTCACAACGAATGATGAAAGTCCGCCGCGGCTCCCCCTTTCGTAAAGGGGGGATTTTTTATCGGGACTTTCATATAAAAATTAAAAAACGTATGTTTTTTAATTTTAACCTGGAATCCACTGTTTGCCAAGGTTTACTGGAAGCTTTTCGATCTACTGATTATATGAAATTTGGCAGTGAAAAAAAAGGAGTCGAAAAATGGAAAAGTATATCATCAGAAGTATAAGAAGTTGTTCAATCCCGGTTTTTTTTATCCTGCTCCCTCTTTTTTTCGGGGGACAGAACTGTATTAGCGGAGAAATTGCACTCAATAATTTTGAAAACGGTTTTTTGGAAATGGCAGGGAATGATGTCCCGGTCACGCTGACGGGAAGCGGCTTTGACGAAAATACAAAAGTCTTCGCGTACCCGGATGTCGCAGATCGAATGCGTATTATCGGATCAGCGGATACCCAGGGGGAGGCATCAGATGTCACGATCGTCGGAAAAACAGCTTATGTGGCCTCCGGGTATGGCGGTTTGGAAATCATTGACATCAGTTCTCCTGGAAACCCTGTGATTCTCGGAATAGCGGACACCCCGGGCGAGGCCGGTGCTGTCTCAGTCATCGGAGAAACAGCATACATAGCGGACGGAGATGGCGGTTTGCAGATAATAGATGTCAGCACGCCTGAAAATCCTGTGATTATCGGTTCCGTGAGTACCCCGGGTTCTGCCTGCGGTGTGGCAGTTATAGGAAACACTGCTTATGTGACGGATCGGAGCGGATTGAATGTTACAGATGTGAGCAATCCTGAAAATCCTGAGATCATCGGTTCCGTGAGCACGCCGGGTTCTGCATGCAGTGTGGAAGTTATAGGAGACACTGCTTATGTCGCGGACAGGGAGGGGTTGCACATGATAGATGTGAGCAATCCTAAGACTCCTGTGATTGTCCATTCCGCTGATATCCCGGGGCATGACGTCGCAGTCATCGGACAAACGACTGTTTGTGTGGCAGGCTATGACAGCGGATTTCAGGTGATTGACGTGAGCAGTCCCGAATATCCTGAAATTATAAGTTCTGTAATGACGCCGAATTACATGGCTGTAAGTGTTTCGCTCATCGGGGAAACAGCATACGTCGGCGCAGAGAATTCGAACTGCTGGCTGCCGGGTATGTGTTCAGGTGATACCAGTCTGCTTACCATTATTGATGTAACTGACCCCGAAACTCCTGCAACCATCGGTTCCGTGAACACTTCGGACTATCCCGGGGGCATTGCAGCAATGGGGAATACCGCGTATGTGGCGAGTCATGGCGGAGGCCTGGCAGTGATTCATCCTGCTCCGGCTGTTATTACGCCCGAGTTCAGCGTGGAAAGTGAGACCCGCATCTCCTTTACATTGCCTGCCCCTGAAATTTCAGGAAGTTATACGCTGAAGGTGTATAATCAGGATGAAACCCGGGAACTGCCCGCCGCGATAACCATTGTGCCCAAAGGCGATCTCAGCGGGGACGGCCTGGTGATGCTCGAAGACAGCATTATTGCCTTGGAGGTGCTGTCCGGCGCAGCAGGAGTACTCGGGTATGATTATCTTTCCACAGGCACTGATGTAAACGGAGACAGCAGGGTCGGGATAGCAGAAGCGTTTTATATTCTGGAGAAAGTTTCGGAGCAGTAAGACGAAGCCGAGGAAATCCCCGGCTGATAGCTCAAGTGCGCTGAAGCCCACTGTGATTCAGCCTGTTTCGCTTTCAGCCTCGGAATTCACTCCAAGGGATTCCTCTTGTTCCCCAAACTCCGTTTGGGAACACACTTGCAGGCAAACTCTGTTTGCAGAAGGCAAAACCGGAGTTTTGCATTCCCAAACGAAGTTTGGAAACGAGGGGGTCAGACGAGACGACAAAACAAAGGAAAACTCATGGAAGGCTATGTGCATGTTTACACGGGTAATGGAAAGGGAAAAACTACCGCGGCCCTGGGCCTGGCTGTCAGGTCTGCAGGAGCCGGATTAAAGGTCTTTATAGCCCAGTTCATCAAAAATGGCGATTATAGCGAGATAAAAGCATTGAGAAGGCTTTCCGATTTTATCACCGTGGAGCAGTTCGGACTTGGCCGTTTTATTAATGGGAAACCCTCTCCGGCAGATATCGAAGCTGTACGAAGCGGACTCGGAAAGGTGAAATCTGTCATTTCTTCAGGTGAATATAGTGTGGTTATATTGGATGAAGCAAATATCGCAGTAAAATATGATATCTTTTCAGAGCAGGAACTTCTTGATATAATCGGTTTAAAATCTGAAAATACGGAACTTGTCATAACCGGAAGAGATGCATCTCCCAATGTTATTGAAAAAGCTGATCTGGTTACAGAGATGAAGGAACTAAAGCATTATTTTCAAAAAGGAGTACAAGCCAGGGTCGGTATTGAGAAATAAGGTGGAAAAATGGCCATGATCTTCGTTTGGGCCACATGGCTCGGCTCGGATTGACAAATCCGAGCCATGTCACCGCCGGATTTGTCAATCCGATGGAAGATACAAACTTATCGGAATCATATTCTTTTTCCGATATCATACCGGCACAAAGGCAACTGGCAACTGACACTCCGGGTTCGCAGTTCCGCCTTCGGCAACCGCCTGAACGCGGAACCGAGAACCGGAAAATGAAGGACGCTCTCTTTTTTTCGTGTATTTCGTGGTATATTCTTTTCTGGAAATCACCTTAAGGAGTTTTTTACGTGTTTTTTGGGCATCCTTCGCATCCTTCATAAAAGCTGAAAGCAGGTTACACTTTTTCTGACTGCAGAACACTTTTTCAAATTGTTAAAATTAAAACGATTTGAAAAATCGTTCTACATTAAATTGTAAAGTGGCAAATGAAGGATGCCTTTGACAGCATTCGGATTTGTCAATCCGAGCCGCGTAGCCCGAACGAAGATCATGGCCGCAACCTGGACATCATGAAAATCCTTGACAAGCAGATCGTTTTCCTTCAATATCCCCAAAAATGAAATTTGAAGGAAAACTGAAGACTGAAAACTGAAGACTGAAAACTGAAGACTGAAAACTGAAAACTGAAGACTGAAAACTGAAGACTGAAGACTGAAAACTGAAAACTGAAAACTGAAGACTGAAGACTGAAGACTGAAGACTGAAAACTGAAGACTGAAGACTGAAGACTGAAAACTGAAGACCTGAAGACTGAAGACTGAAGACTGAAAACTGAAAACTGAAAACCAACAACCAACAACTGTATGATTCTCAAAGAATGGAGCGACAATCAGCGCCGCATGTTTATTGATACGGTCCAGGTGTATGAAGCCTTTTCCGAGGCATTTCGTAAAAGCCGCTCATGGCAGGGCGGAATGCACTGGAAAAAATCAAAAGGCAGGGAATATCTCTTCAGGTCCCTCGACCGATTCGGCAATGGAAAGAGCCTGGGCCCCCGCTCCCCGGAAACTGAAAAGATCATAGCTGAATTTCGGAAGGGCAAGCAGGAAATCCGGCAGCGGCTCGCTACACTCAGAGAACGGATCGCGGAGCAGGCGAGATTCTGCAAGGCTGCTAAGATTCATCGGGTTCCCCGGCTTGTCAGTGCCATTCTCAGGCTTTTGGATCAGGAGAATATGCTTGGCAGAAATGTCATGATTGCAGGAACTCATGCGATCTTTGCTTATGAAGCGGCTGCCGGGGTATTCTTAGATGCCCCGATCTTGGCAACCGGGGATTTGGACATCCTGTGGGATACCCGCACCAAGTTGAAACTTGCCGGCAACAGGACGCTCAGAAATCGGGGATTGCTCGGAATCCTGAGAAAAGCAGACAGTTCCTTTGAGTCCTTTCATAAAAAAGGATTCAGAGCGGTGAACCAGGACGGATTCATGGTTGATCTGATCAAAGCCGAACCGCGGAGGATCACTCAGAAAGAGCCTCGGCGCATGGGCGGGGAAGGGGGCCTGGAAGCGGCTGAGATTCGGAATCTTCAATGGCTGCTTGCTGCACCGAAATTTTCCCAGGTAATTATCGGAGATGACGGATATCCTGCCCGGATTGTCGCTACTGACCCCCGATCGTTTGCTTTGCATAAATTGTGGCTCGCTGAACAGCCGGACAGGGAGCCGGTGAAGAAACAACGGGACAGGAAACAAGGAATTGCAGTTGCAGAAGTGGTTATCCGGTTTCTTCCGAATTATCCCTTTAAAAAATCCGAGCTACGCATGTTTCCGAAAGAAGTGGCGCAAAAAGCGGGGAAGGAAATTTCGGATGCGGGGATGCCTCCGGGGTTTGATGTTGATTTCTGATCTCAGGGCTGTAGAACAATTTTTCAAATTGTTTGAACAATTTGAAAAATTGTTCTACATTAAAGTGTAAACTGAAAGGTGCCAATTTTTCTTAATTTCTGATCCCTAGGTTAGATTATGTAACGGGTGTAATTAAAAGCGTTAGGAGCTGTCCTCGTTCCCAAACTCCGTTTGGGAACGCAATTGCACGCAAAACTCCGTTTTGCATGTGCAAACAGAGTTTGCCGGGCAGATGTGTTCCCAAACGGAGTTTGGGAACAAGGGTTGCCTGACACTTTTAATTAATTACACCCCCTTTCGTAAAGGGGGCCGGGGGGATTTTTCTTGCGAAAAAAGGCTGTTGCGGCAGAAATTCCCCCCGGCCCCCCTTTAAAAAAGGGGGGAGGAAAGCACTTTTAATTGCCTTTCAACCTTCAACTTTTTGCTGACTTTCAACTTTTCAGATATGGAGATCATATAATGAAAATGTACAAAAAAAATAAATCCCTGTTCAAAGATGTGTTTGTGATTCTGATAGCTTTCGTGTGCCTGATTTCTGTACCAGGTTCTGCCGGGGCCTGGAATTTCACCATTCCTGCCCAGGAGATTCAGCCGGCAGATGGTGTGTTCAGCTTTCCTGTGAGCGATTTCTCGGATGGCAAGGCCAGGTATTTTGTCTATAAATCTCCCCAGGATCAGAAGTTTCGTTTCTTTATTGTAAAGAGCGCTGACGGCTTGGTACGAGCGGCCTTTGATGCCTGTGATGTCTGCTTTCCCGGTAAAAAAGGCTATGTTCAGCAGGGAGATCAGATGGTCTGCGTCAAATGCGGCTTGAAATTCCGCACCGACAGGATCAACGAAGTCAAGGGCGGGTGTAATCCGGCTCCGCTTAATCGGGCTGTCAGTGATGGTTATGTGGTGATCACCGAGCAGGATGTGCTGTCCGGGTTGAAGTATTTCAAATAGAAATCAGGCAATTTCCAACAATGAAATGAATATACCGGATTGGGGTTCGCAGTTCCGCCTTCAGGCGGTGTCACGCCGCCTGAAGGCGGAACTACAAACTTGCCCCGGGTATATTCTTTTCCGGAAATCACCTTAACTCTCGTTCCCAGGCTCTGCCTCACTGCCATTAAGTTAAGGAATCAATTCCCCCCTTGAGGGGGGCAAGGGGTGTAACGTGTTGAAAAAACATCCCCCTGAATCCCCCTTCAAAGGGGGAGTTTCTCTTAACTTAATGGCAGTGAGGCTCTGCTTGGGAACGGCATCCGGCGAGGCTCTGCCTCTTTTTACAGCGTGAAAGTGATCGTTAAACAAGATGTACATAGCAAGGCAGAGCCTTGCGAAATGCATTCCCAGGCGGAGCCTGGGAACGAGTAAGGCGGAACTACAAAAGGAGCACATCATGAAATTGCATAATATCGCTATAAATAACCTCAGGCGCAGGAAAACCAAAGCATTATTCCTTCTTATGGGGCTCATGATCGGTGTGACATCGGTTGTGGCTCTCCTCACCGCAACGCGGGTCATGAAGGAAGATATTGTTCACAAAATGGAGGAATTCGGTGCAAATATCATTATCACCCCCCGGTCGGAGGGGATTTCGCTGAATTACGGCGGACTCAGCCTGGGAGGCATTTCCTTTGATCTCAGGGAGATCGCTGAGACAGACCTGGCGAAGATAAGAACTATTAAAAATGCGGACAATATCCGGACTGTCAGCCCTAAAATTTTCGGTGCGTTTGAGAACAGGGACAGGAAGGCCCTTGTTGTGGGTGTTAATTTTGCTTCCGAGCTTTCTCTGAAACCCTGGTGGAAACTCTCCGGTGCTGCTCCGAAAACAGATGAGGAAATACTTGCGGGGCAGGAGGCCGCGGAACGTTTCGGCCTGAAACCCGGCTCCCCGATAACTATAAAAGATAAAGAATTCAGGATATCAGGAATACTTAATCTTACAGGATCACAGGATGACAGCCTTTTTTTCATGAAGCTTCCCATGGCCCAGGAAATCTTCAACAAGACCGGCAAAGTCGCAATGGCCGAAGTCGCGGCTCACTGCGGGAACTGTCCCATCACAGAGATCGTGAGGCAGATTTCCGAAAGGATTCCCGCGGCCAAAGTGACAGCGGTTCAGCAGGTTGTCGAGGGCCGGATGGGAACACTTGCGGGGCTTCAGAAGCTTTCCCTCGGGATATCTGCCATTGTCCTGCTTGTAGGAGCAATGGTGGTATTTGTTACAATGATGGCAAGTGTGAACGAGCGGACGCGCGAAATCGGCATATTCAGCGCTATCGGATTCCGAAGGTCTCATATTATGCGTATCATTCTCCTGGAGGCACTGATCGTCTCATTCACTGCCGGGGTGATCGGTTATCTTGCAGGGATCGGCGGGACCCATTTTTTTCTGCCGTTTTTTATTGGAAAGATAGCGGGTTTCACGCCTGACCCGATTGTGGCAGCAGGTTCACTCCTGCTTTCGGTACTTATCGGCCTTGCCGCGTCGTTTTATCCTGCTATGACTGCTTCAAAAATGGATCCCAGTGAGGCGTTGCGTACATTGTGATGAATGCGTGAAACGTGATGCGTGATGCGTGAAACGTGAAACGTGATGCGTAATGCATGAAACGTGAAACGTGATGCGTGGAGGTTTTCAAAACCTCGGAGGTCTGGTGATGCGTGATTCGGTATTTCGAGAGGAGACTGATGTATGAGCTATATTCATGTGAATAACGTAGTTAAAGAATTCGGGAACGGTTCGGGAAAGGTGAGTGCTGTCAGCGGTATCAACCTTTCGGTGGAACAGGAGGCGTTTATTTCTGTCATGGGGGAATCCGGGGCTGGAAAAAGCACTTTCCTGTCCATGATCGGCGGGCTGCTCCGCCCCACGCAGGGGGAGATTCTTATCGGAGATATTGATATTTACGGGCTGAAAAGGGATAAGCTCGCGGATTTCCGTCGTGAGTTTATGGGATTTATCTTTCAGTCGTTTCAACTGGTTCCCTATCTTAACGTCCTGGAGAATGTCCAGCTACCCCTGGCCGTGACCCATCATTCTGAAAAAGAAAAAAAATCTCTTGCCTTATCTGCACTGGAAAGGGTGAACCTGGGGGACAAAGCCCGCCGCCTGCCTAATCAGTTGTCAGGGGGTGAGCAGGAACGGGTTGCCATTGCCAGGGCAGTGGTCAACGAGCCGCCCATACTTTTTGCAGACGAACCCACAGGAAACCTGGATTCCAAGAACTCCGATGATATCATGAATCTTCTGAAAGCTCTGAACGCGGAGGGCCAGACTATCATTATGGTAACGCACAGTATGGCAAACGCGGAGTTCGGAGATCGGATTATTGAAATCCGTGACGGGAAGGTGGAAGAGAATTAACGTCCGAGAAGAGAAAGGAGTGCAAAGCTTGCTTTGCGATAATCCAGCAGATCGAAAACTTTTTTGCAACCGGTGGATTCCGGGTTAAAATCGGAAGATATTCATCTTCCGATTTTCCCCGGAATGACGGGTAATATGCTGTCATTCCGGGGAAAATTAAAAAACGGATGTTTTTTAATTTTAACCCGGAATCCACTTTTTCGGAAAGTTTTCGATCTACTGATAATACACAGCGCAAAGCAAGCTTTGCACTCCTTTCAAGGCGATTCAGATCTGCTGGATATTCATGGCGATTATACGGAAGAAGTCCTTTTTACGCTCAATGAGATTCAGAGAGCCATAATCCTGACCCAAGCGGAAAAGATTGGCCAGGGGCATTCCAAGCACATAGCATAAAATGGCACGGTTAACACCGGCGTGAGCAATGATGAGCCGGTTTTCGCAGGATTGTTCCGCAATCTGCCTGAAAACCGGCACCACCCGGGCATATAAATCAGCAAAACTTTCCCCCCCGGGAGGGCGGTATGACTCCAGGTTTTCACCGCGCTTCCGCCATTCTCCTGGGAAAATCTCGCGAATCTCGGACATGGGAAGCCCTTCCCAGTCACCCAGGTGAATTTCTCTTAATCGGGGCATTACGTGAATATCCGTATTACTGTTTTCCGTGATGATTCGGGCCGTCTGAACAGCCCGCCTGAGATCACTGGAGTAAATTCCATCAAAAGCAATCGCTCTGAGTTTTTCCCGCCAATGCCTTGCCTGGCGCAGCCCATCACTGTTCAGCGGGAGGTCAGTCTGGCCGATAAAGCATTTTTTTCCTTGAAGATCAACTTTTCCGTGCCTGAGAAGATAGATCATGAGCTGTTAGTACACCGATTCGTAAATTCCTCCCCCCTTTTTTAAAGGGGGGCCGGGGGGGATTTCCGGCATAACTTACTTTTCTGTCAACGAAAAATCCCACCGGCCCCCTTTAAGAAAGGGGGGGACGAATTTATGATTTGTTGTGCTAGCCGCGAAAATTCCGCCTAGCGGCTCCATTTCCGCACTCCTTTCACTCCTTTCCTCTTACGAAATCCCGTTTCTTATCGTGCTGATAATTCCGGATGATGAGATGTTTTCGGTAACCGGAATAAGAACAACGCGCCCGGACTGCTTCACAATTTCATGCCCGAAAACCTCTTCAGAGCTATAATTGCTCCCTTTTGTCAACACATCCGGCCGGATAGCTTTTATAAGGCTTTCCAGTTCGTTCGAAGAAAAAATTACCACATAATCCGTACTGTCAAGCGCGCTTAAAATCCGGACACGCTCCCGCGCACCGATGACGGGCCTCCCGGGGCCTTTGACTGCCCGAACCGACTTGTCATCATCTATGGCAACGATCAGCACATCCCCCAGTTGTTTTGAAGCAGAGAACAGCATAATATGACCCGCATGAAGGAAATCAAAACACCCGTTTGTCAGGACAATCTTTTTTCCTTTTCGCCTCAGTTCCCGTGCCAAAGCCGAGATTTCGGACAGGGACTTGTGTTTGGACAGTGAAGCATCTGGCGATTCTTCCAGCGAAGATGCCAGTTCTTGTTTTGAAACCGTAGCGGTGCCGACTTTCCCGACCACGATCCCCGCGGCCGTATTTGCAAGCCCCGCTCCTTCCTTGTAAGAGAGCCCGGAGGCTATGGCAAGCCCCATCACCGCAACCACCGTATCCCCGGCACCGGATACATCATAGACCTGCTTTGCCCGGGCACGGATTTTACAGGGTTCCCTGTCCGGTTCAAAAAGCATCATTCCATCCTGGCCGCATGTGATCAGCAGGCGTTCCGTTCCTGCTATCCGGAGGAGTCTGCTTCCTGCTTCCAGGAGAGCGGATTCATCTGAAATCTCAATTCCCGAAGCCAATGCCGCTTCTTTCCGGTTCGGTGTTAAAAGGGATACACCTGAATATTTTGAAAAATCAAGACCTTTGGGGTCGGCAATTGTAACTTTCCGGTGTTTGCGGGCAAAGGAGATCAGCTTTTCCAGGAAGGCCCGGGTTAACAGCCCTTTGCCATAGTCGGAAATCAGCACTCCATCCGCACCGGGCAACCTGTCTTCTATGAAACAGGTAAGTTTTTCAAGAGTCCTATCCGAAATATCCTTCCTTGTTTCCCTGTCAATTCTGAGTACATGCTGATTAGCGGCAATAATTCTTGTTTTCCGGGTGGTCAGTCTGCCGGTTTCCCGAATAATACCAGAGGTATCTGCTCCCAATTCTTCGAATTTCTCAACCAGGCTTTTCCCGTCCGTGCCATCCCCGATGACCCCGGCAGCCGAAACCTTCGCGCCCAGCGCTGCCAGGTTATTAACCACATTGCCGGCCCCGCCCAGGGTGTAGTCTTCATTTTTTACTGAAACTATCTGGACAGGTGCTTCAGGGGATATCCGGTCAACATCCCCCCACACATATTCATCCAGCATAAAGTCGCCCACTACAAGGATATTGCATTTATCAAAATCTGAAATATTCATAGCTTTAGGAAATCTGATTTGGAATTTATTTGTTGTTTCCGGTAAAAAATACTGAGAACTATTCCGC
>JAUCGG010000205.1 GCA_030378015.1 Desulfococcaceae bacterium HSG8 | reverse complement strand
CGTTTCACGTTTCACGTTTCACGTTTCACGTTTCACGTTTCACGTTTCACGTTTCACGTTTCACGTTTCACGTTTCACGTTTCACGTTTCACGTTTCACGTTTCACGTTTCACGTTTCACGTTTCACATTTCACGCATCACGTTTCACGTTTCACGCATCACGTATTACGTTTCACGTTTCACGTTTCACGTTTCACGTTTCACGTTTCACGTTTCACGTTTCACGCATCACGTATTACGCATTAATTAAGGAGAATTTGATTATGTATAAATACCAGCCGGATATTATAGCAAAAACAGGAATTCCCGGACATAATTTTATAAACACTTCATTTACTTTGAAATTTGTTCCGGCTGCTGTTTTTACAAGCATACAGGGATTATTAATCGCCATTATATTTTCCAAAGGCAACTGGAACAATATTACAATTTCCTTTTGTATCGCTTCGTTCATCATGCCGATCACAACAGCCATCCTCGGACGGTGGTTTCATATAGCGAGACGACTGCATGCGCCGCTTGCCTTCTCAATACTTGTCATCCTGGGATATTTCGGAGGGATAAGGGCGACTTCCGAATTCTTGATAATCATCGGATTAAATATATGGTTTGTTATCTTTTGGAGCATTATCGGGGCAGGTTTAAGCGATCCGTTAAAAAGAATGCTGGAAGTATTGGAAAAGGCAGCGGCCGGTGATCTGACACAAAGGGTGGTGTTGAATTTTTCCAGGAAAGATGAGTTAGGGAGGGTTTCAGATAATGTAAACACGATGCTTGAAAATTTGCAAAAGATTGTAAACGAGGTTAAGTTAAGCGGAGAGCGCATGGTAGGAGCTTCGGATCAGATGACTGGAGACATTGATTCTGTGTCTTCGGCAGCCCGGGCCATAACTTTCAGTGTCCGAAACGTCTCTGAAACAGCGGATCATATGTTACAGAGTAACAATACCATAGCCAGTTCTGTTGAGGAAATGTCCGCGTCCATAAATGAAGTCGGAAGGAATGCCAGGGAGGGATCGCATACTGCCAGCAACGCTGTGACAATGGCTGAGAAAGCCGGGAATACTATGGCCTCCCTGGGTGAAGCAGCGAGCCAGATCGGCGAAGTAACGGAGGTCATTAAGCGGATTGCGGATAAAACCAGCCTTCTGGCTCTGAATGCGGATATAGAGGCAGCATCAGCAGGAGAGGCGGGCAAGGGGTTTGCAGTGGTTGCGAATGAAATCAAAGAATTTGCCCGTCAGAGTACACGGGCTGCTGAAGATATCGCCATCCGCATATCAGACGTACAGGAAAAAACCGGGCAGGCAGTAAAAGTCATAGGCGAAGTATCAGACATAATAAACAAGATGAATCGTTCATCAGAAAGTATCTCGCTGGTTCTGGAAGAACAGACAAAGGCAGCGAACGAAATTGCTGCCAGTGCAATGCAAGCAGATACACGGGCAAAAGATATCACGGTTTCAATGGAAGAACTGGCAAAGGGAGTCAGTGAGGTGTCCGTGAAGATGGGTAAAACTGAAGATAATGAAGCAAATGGCGCTGGTGATGATGTCTGTTCCTATCTTAGTGATTCGGCGTCTGAAATTGCGAGACTCGCCAGAGCATTGCTTGAACTGGTGGATAATTTTAAGGTGAAACGTGATGCGTAATGCGTGAAACGTGAAACGTGAAACGTGAAACGTGATACGTGATACGCGATACGTGAAATCACGTCACATACCTCACGCAATGTGCAACTTTAACCGCGCCAAGGCAGCAGAGAAATTGCATAACGCTCTGTGCCCTTTGTGAATTCCCTGTGTTCTCTGCGGTTAAAAAGGTTGCACATGACGTATGCCTTGTTGCCGAACTCCGGTTTGGGAACGTAACTATCCGCAAAGCTTCGGCTTTGCGTCAGAACCAACTATATTCAATCGGTATTTCCAGGAGTTGAGAAATGATAATGATGAGAAACAACATATCTGTCCGCTATATAAAGTGGATTATCCCTATTCTTTCCGCCCTGATGCTGGCATCCGGGGTAATGTTTTACTATCAGAAACGGGCGCATGTTATCGAGGAAAATAAACGATTATGTGAAATCGCTTCAACCCAGGTCGGGGCAACACTGAAAAGCTGGATAAATGACCAGATCAGAATGACAAAAATGATAGCCCGTGAACCTTTTGTCATTGAGGCGTGCGCCAATCCGAAAAATACCGAACTTGTTTCGAAAGCACAGGCATTTGTCCGGAGAATACATGAGCAATACCCATATTATGAATATATACAGCTTGCTGTGAAGCTGAAAAAAGATGAGACGATTAAGATCACCGCAGAAGGAAAACAAAAAACGATTCGCGATGGTCAGTTTTTTGTTGATACAGTGAATGGCAAAACCATCGGAAAAGCCGGAACCGATTTCAGCTTTATCAAAGCAGGGTTTGAAGGAAAAGAATATTTTATCAGTGAGGTTTATCCGAGCTTTTCAGGAGGAAATCCGATATTTGCGATTTCAGTGCCTGTTGAAAAAGACGATGAAATCAGAGGCACTGCAATTGTCGCACTACAGATGAGTTACTTTACGGAATTATTTGTCAACAGTATTCAGATCGGTAAAACAGGCTATCTGACCTTTGTTGACGACAGGGGCATGGTCATCTCACATCCTAACAAAGGCTATATCCTCGATAAAGAATTTTCCGAAAAAACAAGATATATTTCATCAAGAGCTTTCAGCGGAGAGCGTGACTTTGATGCGGTATTTGAAGGTATTCAGAAGAAATATATTGTTCGGAAAATTGATTTACCGTCCTCCTTTATGCAGCATGAATGGTATATAGCGACAGTTCAGGAAAAAGATGAAATTATGCAGAGTGCTGCTGAGTTTTTTAAAATACTGATCGTCGCCGGGCTTATATCCTTTCTGACAATAAGTATTGCCTTGGTACTGATCACCAAATTTGTGTTCATTACGCCCATAATGTCAGTAGCAGACGTTGCTCACCAACTGGCTGATTTTGACCTGACAGTGGAGATTGATACGAGCAGGAAAGATGAGATAGGTATGATGATGATGGCTGTGCATAAGATGCTTCTGGAATTCAGAAAGATCGTGAGTGATGTGAAATCAAAAGGCGTCCGGCTGACCACGGCTGCTGATCAGATGACGGAAAACATCGGCACCGTTGCTTCCGCGGCCGAAGAAATCAGCCTCAATGTTATGCGGGTATCCGAGACTGCAAATCAGATGCTGCAAAGCAATACAACCGTGGCCAGCGCTGTTGAGGAGATGACAGCTTCTATGAATGAGGTGGGGGAGAATGCCCGCCGAGGCTCCGGTATAGCAGAAGATGCTGTGAAAATGGCCGGGAAAGCCGGGGATACAATGGCTTCACTGGGAGAAGCTGCGAACGAAATCGGCGAGGTAACGGAAGTTATCAAAAGAATCGCAGATAAGACAACGCTGCTGGCTTTGAATGCCGATATTGAAGCAGCCTCAGCAGGCGAAGCAGGCAGGGGATTTGCGGTAGTGGCGAATGAAATCAAAGAGTTTGCCCGTCAGAGTACACAGGCTGCGGATGATATCGCCGCCCGTATATCTGATGTGCAGGAAAAAACCGGGCAGGCTGTCAAGGTTATTGGAGATGTATCCGGAATTATTAATAAAATCAATCTTTCGTCTGAGAATATTTCGTTTGTGCTGGAGGAGCAGATGCGGGCCGCGAATGAAATTGCAGCGAGTGCGCTCCAGGCCGACAGCCGGGCAAATGATATCGCAATTTCAATGGGAGAACTGGCAGGGGGAATCAATGAGGTATCCATAAGTGTGGGCAGGGTAGCAAGGGGAGAAGAACACGAAATAAAATATAATTTAGCCGATACCAGTCATATGGACACCTCAGCCACAGAAGTCGCAAGGCTGGCCAGAGAGCTTCTGGAACTGGTGAAAAAGTTCAGTGTAGATAAATCAGAAAGGGAAAAATCGTGAGTTGTCAGTTGTCAGTTGTCAGTCGGCAGTCGGCAGTCGGCAATTGTCAGTCGGCAATTGTCAGTCGGCAGTCGGCAGTTGTCAGTCGGCAGTTGTCAGTCGGCAATTGTCAGTCGGCAATTGTCAGTGGTCAGTTGTCAGTCGGCAGTTGTCAGTTGTCAGTTGCCAGTCGGCAGTTGTCAGTCGGCAATTGTCAGTCGGCAGTCGGCAGTCGGCAATTGTCAGTTGTCAGTCGGCAGTTGTCAGTCGGCAGTCGGCAGTTGGAACGGGCAACTGACAACGGGCAACTGACAACTGACCTACTGAAAATTGCTCTGATATTATTAATAGTCCTCGGTTTTATAGCTCACCCTGCATATGCACAAAAAGTCAGAACAGTTACAACAGAAGGGGTTTCATCGGAATCATTCAATGCTGCCATGAGAGACGCGTGGCGGTCTGCTGTGGAACAGGGAACGGGGGTTTTTATTCGCTCAGACACGGAAATCAGAAACTTTGAAATTAAAAAGGATACAATTTTTTCCCGAACCGAGGGGTACATCCTCAGAAGTCAGATTCTTCATAAAAAGAAAGATAAAGATATCTACAAGGTGACAATCAGGGCAGATGTTTCCTTGGACAAAGTGAAAAACGACCTGGTTGCATTAAAAATACTTCTGGAAACCATGGAAAGACCCAGGCTCATGGTTCTGATCGAAGAAAACTATGAGGGACTTGATTTCAAAGGAATCGGTCTGGCAGAAGCAGAAATCATATCATTATTGCAGGAAAAGGGATTCGAACTTGTGGACAAGGCCCAGGTCGCCAAAGCCAGAAAACGAGGGCAGGCTCTCCTTTCCCTGGCTGGCGATACAGAAGCGGCTGCGGCAATGGGGCTGATGTCTGACGCACAATATATCCTTCTCGGAAAAGCGGCTGCCCATCACAGCGGAGAAGCCATTCCCGGTTCCGGCCTTCAGTCTGTGCAGGCCAGCATTCAATTGAAAATCCTCCACAGTCAGTCAGGACTCATTCTTGGCTCTGTGGCGGAGCGCGGGGCCGCTGCACATATCAGCAAGCTTGCCGGAGCAACGGAAGCATTGAGAAAGGCTTCAAAAAAGGCTGTGGAAAATTATATTGTTGACAAAATTACGACCTCGTTCCAGGATTTTCTGAATAACGGCATTTTTCTGAAAGTCAATGTAGTCGGTGTCAGATCATACAGCCAATACAAAGATATCACGGATTTTTTCAATTCCCTCGGGCAGGTGGCATCGTGCAAAAAAGAGAAATGGAATAAAACAGGCGGACTGCTTGTGCTTGATCTGCGATTTAAAGGCATGAGCGAGGAACTGGCCGACCTTGCGGATCAGAAAAAGGTCGGTGAAGGAACGCTGAGAGTTGAAGATTTTGCGCCCGATAAATTGGACCTGTTGTTTCAGTAAGGGATTTCCCAATAAATAAAATACCCGTTGTTGCTCGCGGGGGATTGACAAATCCCCCGCCGCGGGTTCGGATTTGTCAATCCTGACCGAGCAGCATATGACCCGTTCCCCGAACCGGGTATATTATATTATTTATTTGGAGTTCCCTAAGTGCTCCGTTTCAGAAATAATGTCCGGGTTATAAATTCCGCGGAGTGCAAAGCCTGCTTTGCGGGAATCCCGTAGAGGCGCAAAGCAAGCTTTGCACTCCTCCGTTTTAACCCGGACATTATTTATATTTATTATTTATTTATGAAACAGAGCACTAAGTCGGCCATGATCTTCGTTTGGTGTTTTGTCATGCTTCGTTGTGGCACCAAGTCATTCCGGGGGAACTTCCATGACCTGATAATGATAAAACACCAAACACACAAAACACCAAGAAAATTATGAATCGATCAAAATGGTTTTTTCATCCTGTTTTTGTTTTCATTTTTTCCATCATAGCCTTGGGAACCTCCCTATTCCTGTATATTTACTGGTATATGGAAGTCAGCACGGGACTTGAGTCGCTTGTAAGGAAATTCAATCTCAATCCGGATCAGGTGCTGGAATCCGAAACCTGGGTGGTGATTATGGTGCTTTCTATTCTTGTAGCCATCATCCTAGTGGGGATATTTTCTATATTTGTCTATAATCAGAAAACACTACAACTGTATCGGCTTCAGAATAATTTTATCAATAACTTTACCCACGAGTTGAAAACCCCTGTCACCTCTCTGAAACTATATCTGGAAACTTTTTCAAAATACGAACTGTCCCGGGATGAACAGTTCAAATACCTGGGTTACATGATTCAGGATGTTGAGCGGCTTTCGGATAATATCAATCGTATTCTGAATCTTGCCAGAATCGAAACCAAAAATTACAAGGGAAATTTTGTTGTATCCGATCTGGCTCGGACCGTTGAGCAGTTTTATAACAACAACACCCATCTTTTTCGGAATTGCAAAATCAATATCCAACACACTTCTGACGATATTTTCCTATGTAATATCAATATTTTATTATTTGAAATGCTTTTGACCAATCTGATGACAAATGCTATCAAATATAATAAATCCGATATACCCAGGATAGATATCCGTTTTGGGAAAAAAAAATGCAGAACAATGCTCTGTTTTGAGGACAATGGCATCGGGATTGAAAAATCTGAAATCAAAAATATATTCAGAAAATTTTATCAGATTGGCCGATCAGACAATATGTCGGCCAAAGGGAGCGGACTGGGGCTTTATCTGGTTCAGAACATCGCACGGATTCACAAAGGGAGGGTCATTGCTGAAAGCGAGGGGTTGGGAAAAGGATCGGTTTTCACCCTCATTCTGCCTTATTCTCCTGAATTACAGGTTAAATAATCAATAGCCAAATCACCGGAATGACAATTTAACGTACTGTCATTCCGGGCTTCGACGTGCAGTTCGACAGGCTCACTGTCCCTGAGCCTGCTACTGTCCCTGAGCCTGCCGAAGGGCCGAACGGAAAACGGATGTTTTCCGGTTTTAATCCGGAATCCACTGGTTGCAAAAGTTTTCGATCTACCGACAATGGGAGTTTGATATTTGGAATTTATTTGAAATGATACAACAGACAGCGCCTTGTGAGATATATGAAAAAACGTATCCTGATCATTGAAGATGAGGAACATATTGCAGAGGGACTGAAACTGAATCTGGCTTTCCAGGGATACGAGGTGTGTATCGCATCCGACGGGGTTTCAGGTCTTCAGAAATGGAAGGAATGGAATCCGGATCTGATTGTACTGGATATTATGCTGCCTCTTATTGACGGCTTATCTGTGCTCCGAAACATCCGTCTTGAAGATGAAAGGATTCCGATTCTGATTCTCTCAGCCAAAGGGGATTCCCGTGATAAGGTAAAGGGATTCTCTTACGGTGTGGATGACTACCTTTCAAAGCCTTTCAATCTTGAAGAATTTATGTTGCGGGTTGAGCGGCTTCTGACCCGTTTATCCTGGTACGAGACGGACGGGGATCAGGATATTACAGATGGTTTTTCATTGACTGAATACACCTTCGATAATAACCGGATTAACTTTGAGACATCCGTCGCAACCTGCAGACTCGGAGATATTCACCTGACTGAGCAGGAACTCAGACTTTTGAAAATTTTTATTATTCATAGGGGAAAACCGCTTTCACGGAAAGAACTTCTGGAAATCGGTTGGGGATACAGCGGAGAAACTACTACCCGGACGGTCGATAATTTTATTGTACGGCTTCGAAAGTATTTTGAAGACGATCCCAGGAAACCCGTTTATTTTAAGAGTGTTCGATCTGTCGGCTATATTTTTGATCATGATTTGAAATAATCATCACATTTTTCTTTTCTTTTTTTGAAAAGTGTAATATAGACCCGGAACATATTGGTGCCTGACTCTCATATCAGATGATGGTAAAGTCTGTTGCTTTAAGAAAATGTTTTGAAGAATACCAGATCATTATATTTTAACGGTTATATGTCGCTGTTTCGGTATCTGAGGAGGATTTTCTTAACCTTGTTTCAGCAGGTGATGGTTTCGCTCTGAGGGATTGTTACTTGTCGGGAGTAGCGGCCTGAAGCCTGAGACCATAGCAGTAATTTTTTATGTTTTATTAGGAGGTTAGTTTTATGGCAGAAGGAATAGTAAAATGGTTTAGTAATAAAAAAGGGTTTGGCTTTATTGAGCAGGATAACGGGGAAGGAGATGTCTTTGTTCATCATTCCGCCATTGATATGTCCGGCTTCAAAACCCTCGCCGAAGGCGACAGAGTGAGCTTTGAGATAGAAAAGGGCGACCGGGGGCCTGCTGCAAAAAATGTCTCTAAGATTTAAATGGTAATAATTCCGGTAATAGAAGGCATCTCGGTGTAAGGCGGGATGCCTTTTTAATTTCACTGCACTGGTTTACGATTTCAGATTTACGATTATGTAAATCGTCAGAACAACATCAAAGTAAATAAAATGAGCAAATTTTTCAATACAGCGGGGCCCTGCAAACAGGAACTCCATTACATGGTTGACCCACTGCCCCGTCTTCCGATAGTACCGAATCTGGTCGAAGGTCAGCATTTTTTTATCATTTACGGGCCTCCAAGATCTGGAAAAAGCACCTATCTGCAGGCCCTGATGCATCAGATTAATGAAGAAGGCAACTACTCGGCCATTGCAGTGAATATCCGTGCAGCAACTGCCGGAAAAGATCCGGATTCCGCCATGATGCTTGCGGCAAATGCCATCTATAAAAAGACCAGACGATGCCTTCCTGAAAAGGAATGCCCTGACCCGGTGGATCAGAAAAAATTCATAAAGGGGCAGTTGCAGGGCTATCTGAGCCAATGGGCAGAAAAGAATCCGAAGCAGATTGTCCTGCTGATCGACGGAGCAGATTCCCTGCCGGATGATTTTTTCTCAGTGATTATGAATCAGTTGCTGGCCGGTTTTGAAGACCGCCCCGATGGCTTTCCCCGTTCCATAGGGCTGACAGGATTAAGAGATATCCGGGATCATCGCCCCGGGCAGAAGATAATGGTTTACTCGCTCAATATGAAAGCAGAGCCTCTTTTTGTGGATGTATTCAAACCATCCGAGGTGGACGGGCTTCTGAATCAGCATATTATGGAAACCGGGCAGGTTTTCGGCCAGAAGATCAAGAATGAAATATTCCGTCTCACCCAGGGGCAGCCCTGGCTTACCAACATGATTGCCAGGGAAATTGTTACAGGGATTCTGAAGGATGACTACAGCCAGACCATCATGCTCGCGCATGTTGCAGAAGCCAGGGAATCACTGATAAGACAACAGGATATCCATCTGGATAACCTGCCGGAAAAGCTTAAAGAACCTGCAATGAAACATGCGACGGAAGCTGTCATAAGCGGAGAATTTCTTCAGGCCGGACGCCTTGATGAACTCAGGTATCTCCAGAACATCGGTCTTGTCACCCGGAAACCTCCTATAGAATTCGCCAATCCTATCTATACGGAAATTATTCCCAGGATGCTGAACCATTGCTGGGAAATTTCTTTTACCCAGGAATTTGCCGATCAGAAGCGATATCTGAAGAACGGGCGCCTGAACCCGGATGCCCTGCTTTCATCTTTCCAGAGATTTTACCGGCGATATTCCGAATCCTGGCTGGAAGGGTTTGATTTTCGTGAGGCTAGCAGGCAGTTGCTGCTGATGGCCTTTCTCCAGCGAATTATCGGAGACAACGGTGCAATGGAGTGCGAGCTGTCTGTGGGCAGCGGATGCTGCAACATTTTATTGGAATTTTCTTCCGAACACTTTGCGCTGGAGATCAAATTGAAGCGGGACCGTTATTCTGAACAGGACGGGCTGAGACATATCGCTACTTACCTGGACAAAGTGAATCTGAATCACGGATATCTCGTGTTATTCGAAACCAGTTCGCAGATGCCTTGGGAGAAGCAGGCCTATCAGATAGAATCGGAAATTCCCTGGGAAAAGCGAATCTATAGGAAAGAAATACAGCAGGACGGGAAGAGGATTGTTCTGATCGGGATGTAGTATCAGCAACTTACGCTATGTGCAACTTTTTTTTAACCGGACAGATAATGCCACAAAGACGCAAAGAACCTTCGTGAGACTTCGCACCTTTGTGTTATAATTATAAGTTGCCGCAAAGACACGGAGACACAAAGAGGGCGCATTCCCATTTTCCCGGTAATACTGCCAGAAGTGAAATACGGGAGTCTGCCATCTGTTTCAGACAATCCCGGCGTCCGGCTTTACAGCAGGGACGGGCGCATTTCTGTTTTTCCGGTAATTATGCGGGCGGATGATCCGGCCTCGGATCAGTTGCAGATCAGATCGTTACAAATCAGATGGTTACAGGCTGACCGGGAAAATGGGAATGCGCCCGACACAAAGAACCTTCGTGAGACTTCGTGGCATTATATTATAATTACTTAAATGTTGCCCGAAATTTTAATCCTAATTTGTAAAGCCTTGTCTGGCAGGCATTTACCGATTCGCCATATTATAAGAACCGATTTTAATTCGTTTTTATAACGATCCGGATATGTTATTGTTTTTAACAATCTGATAACATTATAAATTTCTGAAAACCGCAGATTGCCGTATTTCCATATTTCCGAACAAAGGATCATCATATTTCAATATTTCTTCAGAATAAATATTAATATTTACAAGAGATTAAATTTCATTACGCAAAA
>JAUCGG010000204.1 GCA_030378015.1 Desulfococcaceae bacterium HSG8 | reverse complement strand
ATATATGCCTATATTTAGTACTTTCGTATATGTGATTAACTTGTCCAAACAACTTGAATAATTTTGATTCTGACTGATTTTGTAACAGGAGATCTGATATGCCGCTGACGCATTTTCCACAGGAAGTTAAAAAATTTGAGATAGAAGCTTATAAAAAAAGACCGGAAAACCTCTCCGAGTTAAAGAAAACCCATGTTCCTTTTACCGGCTCACCGTTAAAACATCCGTATGATTCTGAAAAGATTATTCTGGTGGCGGACCCTTTCAGCAGTAATACCTTTTATTATGAATTCAGAACCGACGATATTTCTCATATGGAAGAACTACCTAATCTTGTCAATTTGGAAGGGGATAGCATTTTCATAACCAGATTATGGGTAAAAAAGAAGAGGGTGGGCTTGCGGTGTGTGCCTTTTGTTGTTGAAGATATCAAAGATTACCTGTAGTACACCACTTTGGAAGTCCGTGACCCCTTTTTAAAGGGGCGGGGGGATTTTACGTTGCTAAAAAAAGGTGTTACGGCAGAAATCCCCCCCGGCCCCCCTTTAAAAAAGGGGGGAGGAACTTACGAATCGGTGTAGTAGGCCTTTCTTTGTCAGACATCAGTGCGAAAACGGAGCCGCCTGACGGCTCCGTTTTGCTTTTCAGCTATTTATTACAGTGATTTCCGCTTCCCTGACTGCATAAATATAAAATATACTGCACCCGAAACAAACATGGAAGGAATCGAACCACCGATAGGATATTGCATAATAGCTATAAATTCAAAGACAAAAAAACCTATGGCCCATGATATCACCGCTGTAATGTTAAATCCTCTGAAATACCAGTATTCACCGCCGACCTTATAAATCTCTTCAATATTCAGCCGGCGTTTGCGAATGGCAAAATAATCGGTCAGGACCACGCCGAAGAGGGGCACAAACATCGCTCCGATAAAAAGGAGAAAATTTTCATACTGCTCTGCCGGAAAGACAAGGGCAACCATTATGGAAAATATCCCCACGATCCACATAAAGGTTTTTGCTTTAATTTTTCGGGAGATATTCATCATTGAGCAGGTCGCTGAATAAACATCCGGGAAATCCGAGGTGATGGTAGAAAATACCACCATGATCAGCGCGGGAATCGCAAAACCGACTTTACCCATAATTTCAAGTATCTGAACATCCGGACTTTCATTTCCTGTTACAAGCGTTGCAATAAGTCCCAAAAGATACATCCAAGATGAAACAATAAAATATCCCCACCAGGTGTTCCAGAATGCCGGGGAGACTTTCTTGGAAAAACGGGAATAATCCGCGACCAGGGGCAGCCATGATATGGGCATGACGATGACCAGGTCCAGGCCGGTCATGAAATTCATCTGTCCCTTTGGTTTTGCGGCCAGGACGCTGCCTCCGAACTCGCTAAACGATATCCAGGTCATCATGGCAATCACCAGCAGCAGCGCAATCACAGCAAGGGTCTGCATGATTTTCCATACAGATTTACCAGTGTGAAGTGCCCACACCAAGGTTCCTAGGCCGATAATCACAATCCAGAACTGGTTGGCAGCCAATATTCCTCCAGCAGACTTGCCCAGCATAGCGCCTGCGCGTCCACCGATAATGAGCATGATGGATGCCCATCCGATCAGTTGAATAATGTTCAGAACAGCAGCCAGGTCTGCTCCGCGGATACCGAAAGATGGCCGCACAGATACCATAGACATGATACCATGCTTTGAACCGATAATACCGCCCAGCGCCATAAAGGTGTTGCCGATGATATGCCCCAGAATGATAGCCAGGAATCCCATCCAGAATCCCATGGGGGCAAGAAAACCACCGGCCCATATTTCAGCCAGCGATATGGCAACACCTGCCCATAGCAGAAAATAATCAATCCCGCCGAGATTCCTTTGCGACGGGGTTACGGGTTTGATGTCCATAAGCAATTGTCTCCTGAGTTTAAAATTTAAAGAAGTTCGGCCAAACGGCTCGGATTGACAAATCCGAGCCATGTCACCAACGCGGATGGCCGAAACGAAAATCAATACCGTTTTTATAAAATCCGGAATCCCTCGGAATCAGTTCTGAAAGTGAAAGCAGCTTATGTCATAGCTCCCTTCAGGGTGCTTTCGCTTTCAGCCGGGGGATTGTTCCCTCGGCTTTGCTCTTTTCGAAGAAAAAAAAATTAAGAAGTTTATAATTTTAACTATTTGAAAATATTTAAAAAACTTCGGAAGCCCGATTTTTCATCGGTTTGTCTTTTAACACGATGCCGGAAAGGATTCAAGCGGATTCTCAGCAGATGGAAAAAGTTCGTAGTACACCACTTCGTAAATCCGTCACCCCCTGTACCGGGGTTAACCTTTTAAATTTATTAAGAGTCGGAGGGGTCACGAACTTTCAAAGTGGTGTAGTACACCGATTCGTAAATTCGTCCCCCCCTTTTTTAAAGGGGGCCGGGGGGGATTTCTGCCGTAACACCTTTTTTTAGCAACGTAAAATCCCCCCGTCCCCCCTTTAAAAAAGGGGGGACGAACTTACAAGTTGATGTAGTCCCGCCTTTAGGCGGTCATATATTTACTTTTAACTTTTCCCTTTTGTACATTTTCTTGTTTTTTTTATTGACTGGTTCTTTGAAAAGAATTATACATATGAATGTATAATTCATATACTATAATAACTTTGGAATTAAATGTAAAATATTTTATGGGTTGCCAGATGCCATTCGAAATATTGCAGGCTACTTTGCTGTTGACCATCTCAAATGGGCTTTCTTAAACCGGATAATTTTATATTTTTATGTACATCAATTAAGGTAAGGAGGACAAATGGAACTGACACAACCGGAGATCATTCAGATCCTCAGAAGAAGAGCGGAAATGAACCAGGGGGAGTTCGGTGCAAAGGCATTTAATACATCTCATGAGTCTGGGAGAACAAAGGTTAAAAACATTGAATTAGGCAAGCAGATTCCGACGACCGAAGACCTGCGAAAAATGTCCAAAGTGCTGGAAATACCTGTGGCAGACCTGCTTCCGACCCAGGATTCGATACCTCAGAAGCAGAAAACTCAGAAAGATGGCATTCTGGTTATTCAGAAAGTATTTGATCTTTTCCCTAACCTGAGCGAGTACCTGACCATGCTCAATAAGGCCGTGTTGATTGATGACAAAGACCTGATAGCTTACATTGCTGAAAAAATTTCAGCGTTGTTGTTACGTGTCAAAATAAGCAGCAAAGCTGTAAACAGCTAAAAAAGAAGCTTGGACGATCATTTCAAAAATAAATTCTCATGAAAAAGCCGGATCCTTCACCCTGGCCATGAAAATATTTTCAGTGAAAACACATAAAAACCCGGCTTTTCAAAATATATTTTCGTGGTAAAAGAAATAAAGTATTGAAATTTTAAATTCAAACGATTATAGTAATACCTGTCCCCTTTTACAGATGAATAATCAGGAGAGGTGAAATGTTTGATATATCAGATGAATATAGTCAGACAAGAGATATATATCTGGAGATTCTGAGGGAAGCCCAGAAAGTTGAAGACAGGAAACTGATAAAAATGGTCATTCAAAGGATGAAGGATACCCAGATGCCCCTTTACGTAGCAGAGACCGGGAGTAATATTATCCCTTTTCCTATTCCTTTTGTCCTACCGATTCAGCCGATAGAGGAATTGCCGCGGCAGATATGGCCCAAAAATACATTGGCGCATCTGGTAGCCATGCTGACAGGTTATTTGCTGCTGATCGCTACCAGTTCCTCCCTGCTTTCATAAAATAAGGGCAAGCGGCTTCGAAACACTGTTACTTCAGGTACGTGCAGAGTCCAGATTATATTAACTACCTGTTTTTCTGATATTTTTCAATAAAACTTTCGATCTTTTTTTTCTCTGAGACCTCAATATCATTAAAGAATATGGCGATATTGTACCTTTTATTTTCAGGGAGAATTTCCTCAACTCTGACCACAACGCCCTCACATTCCACATAATCAACATCATTTCCATAAACCAGCACAAAAACAATTTTCAGGCTTGCCATCAGAGGTAACGGCTTGTTTACCCTGCAATATGCGCCATTGATGCTCAGATTTATCATTTCAGCAGTGATGGCTTCATCTTCAATCTGAAGCTCAAATGTCATCCGTTTATCTATTCGGGGGTATTTTCTTCTTTCCAGATGTCGGGTATGTTGATCGTTCATGGGTCTAAATCCTGAAAAATGTGAGTTAAGCAGACCAAGGGACAAACATATTAATAATATTACCTTATAATAATCAAAATTACAAGAAGTTTCTGGTGATTGAAATTTTGCATGTAACTTCGGGTGTTAGGTGAAATCCGTTTAGGGATTTCCCCCAAAATTAATATACCCGGTATCTTGCTCTTAATCTTAATCTTGCTCCTGGTCTTAATCTTGCTCTTGCTCTCCTGCTCCTGCTTGATAAAAAGCAAGAGCAAGATAAAGAGCAAGATTAAAATTAAGGTCAGACGGGCAGCGTGGGCAGATTATTTATTGGGAAATCCCTTAGTAACATAACTATCTGAAATCGCATATGGTGATTATCCGATAATTATTGCCCGGATCTGCCTAAAAAAAACAGCCAGTTGCCGTATTTTCGGTGCGCATATCTGACAGGCTGATTTTACATGATTCCCCCATTGAACTGAACCAGTGCCGTTCATCCTTTACCGTGAAAATACATTTTCATGACCGGGTGATCATCCTGACAATCCGGGTTCAGACAATCTCAACGGGTATTCCTGAACATATTCAGAGAATTAGGATGATGAATCTCGTCCTCCATGTCTATGGTGTGGCACACTTTGCAGTTTTTATTTGCTCCGATGGGATAAGGCTCTTTCTGATACTGCACCGGCGGTATATTATCCCTGTCATTCCCGAAGATATTTGTTGCCGGATATATGGCATGGGGAGCACCGTGACACCCGGCGCATATAATTCCCACTTCATCTGTACGCCTGCTGTAAAGCTCCTCTTTTGCTGCTGTCCACCGGCTGAATTCTGATGTATCAGTCTCAGGCGGATTAAAATCCGTATGGCAGTTCATGCAGTCCGGTTCATTGATCCACGGCTTTCTCGGGGCAATTTCCTGAACCGTCTCCGCTGCCCGGGGGACAAGATGCTTCATAAGGCGGTCTGCCTCCTTTTTCCCCGCTGCTTTTTCTGCTGCCAGAAGGCTCAGCGCGTGATCCTCCATCTTTCCGTGGCAATTGGTGCAGTCCAGTCCCAGTTCCTGATGAATGCCTCTGAATCCTCGTGTGAATCCTTGCGGGGAAGACGGATGGCATACCGCACAGGCATCCCCGTCCCTGTTTGTCAGATAATTCGCATGAAAACCGTGGATCGCGGCAGAAAGATTCAATGCAGGATGAGGATTGCCCCCTGTGCCCGAATCTTCAGACAGATGACATTCATAGCATGGCCAGGGCTGCCCCTTTTCAGCCATCTCAAGAAGATCGGTTTTGCTTATCCTGTCATGCACAGCCAGGATATCCCGTGAAGTTCCAGGAGAAATCCCTGTCACATTCCCGACTCGCCATTCTCCGCCATGACAGTTTTTGCAGCCCATTTCCGTGGATACCGGGGCAGTGATCCTTGTCATGGCGAGGAGTTCGCCGGTTTCCGAATCCCTTGCTTCAATAGTGACAATAGGATAGGGATGAAAACCGCCGTCATTTTTGTAAGGCATGATCGCTACATTTTTCGCAGCATATGTCTCCGAGTCTTCATCAAAATCCATCCCGATGTTCCTGAAGGGCGTATTTTTCAGCCCTGATTCAATGATGAAGGTCATTTTTACACCATCTGAAACCCGTTCCGGGGTCTCTCCCCGCCTGATAAGTTGGGCATACATATCATTGCCCGTGGGTGACAGGCTGAACCAGGGGTCACAGTCTGAAACAAAATACATCCCCTGACCGCTCCATGCAAGCAGCACATATGGAGATGTTCCAGGATCAAAATCCGGAATGTCCGCGGGCAATTGCGGAGCACGCGGAACCAGTTCGGGATTTTTCCCCCTCTTATGCAGCATGTTTACAATATAATCGGCGAGGATTCCCCGCTCTTCAGGAGACCCTGCAAACCGCGGCATGTAATCGCTGATTTTTCCCATTCCGTCCAGCATGGCATCCATCCCGAAAACAGAAAATTTTCTCGTAAGGGGCAGGATATCATTGACGGGTCCTCCCACAGAATGGCAGGAAATACAGAGCAGCCTGAATATCTCCCGGCCCGCTTCCGCAGAATTCGCCTCCGTTATCTCCCGGTTTTTTACCCATCTCGCTGATTTTAATATGCCCGCGGACTGTATTGCATCCATATCCTTTGCCAGCACGGAGTTGGAGTAGATGTGCCCGTAAATCAGATAGGGCCGCCTGCCTGCCTCCCTGATCCATTCAAATGATCCCATATAAATAAATCCGATGAACAGAAGTACGAAGGCCAGCACCTTTTTCACCTTCACTGTTACACGAAGGGCCATGATCACCCCGCCGATAAATATCACTGGAGATACCCACAGGAAAATTTTCAGGAACGGCATAATTTCAGGCGATCTGCTGAAGATCATAAGCTTCTGAGGTTCAGGCAGGCTGATTCCGTACCAGTACGCGGCTTCCAGCAGAAAGAAAAAGGAAATCAGAACCCACCAGGAGCAATAGCGAATCATTGTCAGTTGTCCGTTGTCAGTTGTCGGTTGTCCGTTGCTCGTTGCCTGTTGTCCGTTGTCCGCTGCAACTGACGACTGACAACTGACAACTGACACAAACCCGAACAGGCCTGCCAGCATAAATGCCATGCAGGTACGGAAGAACAGTGCGGGGAAAAAAGAGGGGTTGAAAAAGGCATCCCAGAAGTTTCCGGTTACTGTCCATTTTCCGGGTGTGAGCATGAACGCCACAATGCCGTTAATGACAAACAGGGAAAGCCATGCAAAGACAAAATAGATCCAGCCTACGGTAAGATGCTGCTTCTTGTTCATTTTACCAAAGGTGTAGTAATATACAAAAAGGGCGACAATTTCCCCGGTAAAAAATACCCATTCCGCGGCCCAGGCAAAAACAAACTGATGAATCAGCACAGATGTGGCCCCGGGGTTCAGCAGGGAAATGGTAAACCAGATACCCACCCCTGTAACGGAGCCGAATACCATTGTAAGGAGCATAAAGAATTTACTGTGTTTCTTTGTGTAATCAAGTATTGCCTGGGATTTTTCTCGGTAGCCTTTCATTTCAGTCAGCACAAGAAACAGGCCCCCGCCCACTGCAAAATGTGCCACATAAACGTGGATGGTGGCGATCAGCGCGATCAGAAAGCCGCCGCCCCAGAAACCCAGTTCCCATACAGGATAATGTAACAGCCAGTCCGAATTCATTGTCATACTCCGTTTAATTGATCTAAATTATTGATATTCAATAAAATAATCTGAAGATGCAGGGTGGACGGAGTGAAGCGTAACCCACCGCTTTGCTACCGGTTCGCCGAGGGAACAATCCCTTGGCTGAAAGCAGAAGCAGCCGTTCGACGGTTCGACAGATCTCGCCGAATCTGAACTCACGCCGAAGGCGGTTCTCTTGCCCAAGATGATAGCTGGCTTCAGACTTCGGGGAACTCCGGCCTCCTACCAGTTCAACAGCTTTTTGGCTTCCTCCAGGGAAGTGACCTCCTCAGCCTCGTATCCCAATTCTTTAGCTGCCCGGTTGAACTGGATGTTACCGATCTTTGAGGCAACGATTTCAGATACGATGCGTATTGCTCGGCTCATGCCGCGGCCCACAGCATATTCAGTACCCTGACGAAAGATAAGCCTCACCTCATCACTGGTGGGCATAAAGGTAGAAATATCGGTAATCACAACAAAGCCTGGTTTCAGCTTGTCCACACCCTCTTTGAATTTTTCGATGTATTCCCTGGCTCCCTCGGACTCGAAACGCCCCTTAAGAATGCAGAGAATCGCATTTTTGCTGACATTAATTTTGATTTGAAACATAACTTGCTGCCTTTCGATGGGCGAGGCCATGCCTGAAGCTTTTTCACCCATTACTTTGGTTCCCGAAGGATTTCACCCTGTCTGTGAATCCTTCATTTCATGAATCTTCTGATTTGAATTCCTACAATCTCCCGTTTCCAATCCCTGATGGTGCGTTCCTTCCAGGGTGTAATTAAAAGTGTCAGGCGGCACTTGTTCCCAAACTCCGTTTGGGAACACACCTGCCCGGCAAACTCTGTCTGCCACACATGCAAAACGGAGTTTTGCGTGCAATTGCGTTCCCGAACGGAGTTCGGGAACGAGGCTGGCCGAGGGACGGCTCACCTAAGGTGATTTCCGGAAAAAAACATACCAGATCGAAGTTTGTAGTTCCGCCTTCAGGCGGCATAACACCGCCTGAAGGCGGAACTACAAACTGCCTGCTGGTATATTCTTTTCCGTGATCAGGAATCCCCGAACACGGGGATATTGTAATTCCCTCCGTAAGCCCGGAAAATGCTGTTGATGCCGTCATAATCGGAAAAGAAGATATCGGATCTGTCCCTGACATACCTCAGAACTTCCCCGGTGAATCCCCCGGTGGAAACCAGCCACAGTTGTACCTCCGGCACTGTGTGTCCCGATTCAGTCTCCTCTGATCGGAACGCGGCTGCCGCGGCTTCCAGTTTTCTCACCTGCTTCATGCCCATCGCTGTTTTGGTATATTTGCATTCGCACAGCCAGACCCGTGCCCTCATATTTTCCCTCGCGTAAACATCAATCTGGTAAGCTCTCGTCTTTGAAGCTTTTGCATATCGGGTGTCCGCGATCTGAAACAGGGGAGCTTCGATTTTCCCGGTTTTTCCGAAGAATTTTCCGTCTAATTTTTCACGGTTGAATTTCATCACGGTGATCTGAACGACGAGTTCCAGAAACCGTCCCTTCAGATTGTTAAAAAGATTCTGCTGGCTCAGATCAATGTCTTCCACATCCTCCAGATCCTTTTCATACACGAACCTGATATAGCGCATCAGGCAGATATCATTGAATGCGTAATATCTGGCTTCGGTTCTCCAGACCAGATCCGCCAGATAAAGCTTTTCAATTTTATCTTCAACTGCTTTTTTAGGAACTTTCAGCTTTTCCGCAATCTCCCTGATCTCCACCGGGCGGTCGTTATATTCGGTAAAATAGTAGATAATTTTTTTGCCCAGTTCCTCGTCGCTGTCAGCGTTGATATGTCTCCGGTTGTCTTGGAAATGGGTCTGCCAGAAGCCGAAAATTTTTCCGTGCCTGATTTCGTAACGTATCAGACTGTCAATCTCGTTTATATTGTCAAAGTTTTTGCCCTCACATTTTGACATTGCCAGGCAGTAAAGGTAATAAGGATGTCCCCCGACCTGTGTACTGGCGTAAAGGGCGTTTTCCGGGCTGACCGTCACATCCGGCAGATAAATATCAAGCAACTGATGCAGCAGAGCCGCACCGTCGGGAACTGACAGAGGTTTCAGATACCTGAAATCAAAGCGTCCGCCCAAAGCTCCTCCCATTACGGTTCTGAATATCAGTGTCACCGCTGAACCGGATACCAGCATGGGGGCTTTGCGGCTCTGTGCCTGGCGTCTGTAAGTGGCTGTCAGATCCGCTGCTCCCTGATCCGTCAGCATTCCTTTTGCCCCCATCTCCGCGAAATGCTCCTCCGACGTGTCGTGGACAAAGAACTTCATATCCTGGAACTCGTCAATGATTACCGCTACCCTGGTTCCGGAAAATGATGCCAGCATTTCGGGAACAGTTATGAAGGCATCCCAGTGGTTACTGGCATCTTCATGACCGCCTTCATCATAGCGTCTGAGAAAATCCCGGATCATTTCCCGGGCAAGCCTGACAGCATCATGTTCCGGCTGATATTCCGCAAGGTCTGTCAGCCTTACACCCTTGTTCTGAAAAAGAACAGGGTCCTGATGACAGTACGCTATATACTGCCGGAAAAATGTTGTGGCATATTTCAGCAGGAATTTCCGCAGGGTTGTCTTTTTCCGCTTCATCGTGAAATAGAAAGGAGCGACCCGGTATTCCGGCTTGAAGAAAACAGTGTTCACCAGTCTGTCCAGCAGAACGGTCTTGCCCATGCGTCGGGGGGAAATAATCGCTGTACTCGGCGCGGCCATGCGCTGGACATTCTTCACCCATTCTTCCAGTTTTCGCAGGATTTCCACCCGGTCAGTGAATTCTTCGTAAGCCAGCATTTCCTCAACCGGCAGTATTTTTTCGTCATACATGCTTATTTTTATCTCAGTTTTATCATTTAATGATTTCAGCATGTTGCATCCTGTGCAAATTCGTTATAATCAGAAATTATTCTTTGAACGTAAAGAATTTTGACATAAAATTTTTCAGTAGTCAAAGCTTTAATAATCGGAAATAAGAATCGGAGTGCTGAACTTACAGTCTGGCAGGAGTAAATTTCTATAACATACTGAAAAAAATATAAATCTCAGAAATTCGTTGTCAATCATGTTGTAATTAAAAGTGTCAGCTTCTGTTGATATTTGGGAAAATAATAAGAAATCCCGGGGGATGAGTCATCAGGCTGATTCATCTGAGTTTGGGCGGGACTGATTCACCCGACACTTTCAATTGCCCCT
>JAUCGG010000203.1 GCA_030378015.1 Desulfococcaceae bacterium HSG8 | reverse complement strand
ATTTCTCCCTGGTCTCCCTCTCACAATTTTGTCAGAAATTTCACAGGAGGCTCTCAGATCGCAGGCTACGAAAATGCCATACAACAGCATGAAAGTCAAGGGAAAAGAGAAATTCAGCAGATACTAAGTAGTACCTGAAGATGTAGGGTGGGTGAAGCGAAGCGGAACCCACCGATAATAACAAACGGTGGGTTCCGCTTCGCTTCACCCACCCTACATCTAAATTTATGACCGGTTAGAGCTTACTTCCACCATCCTGTAAAACTTTTATGCACACCTTCAAACCAGTGACCCTGGGGCAGCAAATGAATATCCGAAGAATAGCTTTTGTCCGAAATTATTTTAAAAAAAGAAGCAATATCAGGGGTCAGGAAAAACAGGACGATAATTGAAATATAAAGCAGAATGGTAATTTCCGAATCATTGGGATCTCCTAATTTGAAAGCAGTTCCCAGGGATTTCTTTAATCGTTTAGCGGACATGTCAAGACTATTGATCTCATCCAGAATGAGATGGACAATAAAGCCGAACAGGAGAAAGAATCCCCCCATCCAGGCGTCGAAATCAGAGAAGCGGAAGACCCGGCGCAGGAAGATAGCGGCAAGGAAACAACATATGACACCCGCGGGAACGGAGTGAGTGAGTCCCCGATGCACAGTGAGATGACTTAATACAGAAGGGAGGAAATACCTGATTGTAAAAAAAGCCGTAATCCATATAAGGAAAAGTTCGGCAACAGAATGCCCGGCACTTTGGCTGAATACAACCGGAAAGGCAAGAACTGGGGCAAGAAAATCGAAAGCCAGCCGCATGGGCACGGACTTATCCATATCCACATCCGGTAATATGCCGCCGGTGATTCCCATTACAAAATACATAAATATTTCCTGGGATTCAGCTACACCTCCCAATACCAGGGTGGTTGCTAACAGACCGCTGGTCAAGCAGGCCCCGTACAAATGTGTTTTGAAATCAGCCATGCAAGCCCTGGATAAATCGGAAATAACAAACACCAGATTTCAAATAATTACAATAATCAAAAGACAAATCACAATGACTGAAATTCGAGATTATCTGAGATTTGAAATTCGGAATTTATTTGCTATCGGGCGCATTTACAAGTCGGGGGAGTCGCTTTTATTGTCCCGCAGGGACTTGTGAAAACAGCCCGGCAATTCATTGCCGGGTCGGATATGCATAATTTGCCGAGTCCCGCAGGGACGACTGAAAAGCCCGGATTTTTCAGTCGTCCCCTGCGGGACCTGATAATCCGGGGGACCCGCCGGGTTATTTTCAGAAGTCCCTCCGGGACTTGAAAGTTACTCCCCAACTTATAAATACGCCCTTTGCTATGGGAGCATTCATGAATTCTTGATCCGTCGTAACAGAAGGTTACCACGAATCACACGAAACACACGAAAAAGGATATTATCCGTGTCATTAATAAACCATCACAAAGCAAACTTTGAACTCCGATGGCCAAAAATACTGAAATTACCTACCACTTTATGTCGTGGGAAAGCAAGAAAAAACAGAAGAACTATATGAAAGATTTCAGATGAAAGAAAAAGCGGTCATCACCTTGAAAGCATCGGGTCTGATAGCCGTGCATATATGGTCAGTTACAATGCAAAGTCGCTTCCGAAACTATGGCTCGGATTTGTCAATCCGAGCAGAGCCAAAAGAAGATCATGCCATCAGACATGCCTCCGAAGTAAAAGTTTTGTAAATTTTTCGCCCTTCTTTTTTACACTTCTTTGAATTGCAATCAACAGCCGATTCGCTATAATTCCTCCCGAATGAAACATAAAAACCATTAAAACAGAAGGGAGGCTGACATGAAAAAACAGTATGTAAGACCATTTATGATTATCGGATGCCTGATTGCCTTAACCTGCGCTGCCCTAGCTTATACCACCCGGCAGAAAATGCCCGGGGCGGAACCGGTGACAAACCCGGGCACAGGAGTCGTAAGCCTTTCGGGACAACTGACCCAGGACAAAATTTTTTCCCGCGGGGACGGAATCGTATCCCTTTCCCTGTCGCTGAAGGCAGGTGATGTGCTTGATATTGAAAACGGGGAGGCCAGGAACGCGGATATGGTGATCGTTATGGATCGCAGTTCATCCATGCAGGGAGATAAAATCAGGGATGCCCGGGAGGCTGTGCTGAATCTCCTGTCATCATTGTCAGACAAGGATCGTTTCGCGCTGGTGAGTTATTCTGATAATGTATTGCGCCATTCGGAACTGATCAACGTGACATCGGCGAACCGTGAAAACCTCGAATCCCTTGTCAGGGGAATTTCAGCATCCGGGGCCACCAACCTCGGGGCCGGGCTTCAGGAGGGCATCAGTCTCCTGCTGTCCGCTGCCGGAACCGGGAATTCAGGCAAAGTGATCCTGATCTCCGACGGCCTTGCCAACAGGGGGATCACCGATATCAGCGCCCTGGGCAGGATGGCTTCTCTTGCACCTGAAAAATTTTTTACAATCACCACAGTCGGCGCGGGAACGGACTTCAATGAACAGTTGATGACTGCCATAGCGGATCGGGGAACCGGCAGTTATTATTATCTCGAAGCCCCCGCTGCTTTTGCCGCTGTATTTAAGAAGGAATTTCATGATACCCGGGCAGTGGCAGCCAGTGCGGTAACTGTCACAGTTCCGCTTTCGGACGGCATATCTTTGACAGACGCGTCAGGATACCCGGTTGAAATCAGGGACAACCAGGCGGTTTTTCATCCCGGTGATCTGCTTTCAGGCCAGACCCGGAAGCTGTTCCTAACCTTGAAGCTGCCGGTTGAAGCAGAGAGAACCTTTGAAATCCGTGGAATCCGCGTTTCCTACCGGTATGAAGGAGAAATATTTCAGACAATGCTTTCAGAACCGTTTCGCATTGCCTGTGTGAAAGATCCGGACGCTGCTCTTGCTTCAGTAGATAAAACCGAATGGGAACAGAAAGTTCTCCAGGAAGATTATAACCGGCTCAGGGAAGATGTCGCGGCTGATATCCGAACAGGAGATGAAAAAAAAGCACTGGGCAAAATCGAAAAATACAGGAAGCAGCAGGCAGCGGTGAACACTGTGCTTAAATCGGATAAGGTCGCTGAAAATCTGGATAAGGGTATGGAAACATTACGGGACATGGTGGAACATACCTTCTCAGGAACACGGGAGGAGGTTGTGCAGAAAAAGAAGGAAAACGCCAAATCTCTCCAGTTTGAGGGGTACAAGGGGAGAAAAACAAAATGAGGCACGACAGACTTCCGGAGTGCAAAGCGTTCGACTGAGCTCACGCCGAAGTCTTGCTTTGCGTCTGAATGCCTCGCAAAGCAAGCTTTGCACTCCTCCTAAATTAAAGTCAGGAGGAATTATGGCTATATTTACAAGATTTGTAAGGTTATGCAAGGCCGATATTCACGGTGTTATGGATCAGGCAGAGGATAAAGGGCTGATGCTGAAGCAATGCCTGAGAGAGATGGAGGAGGAAATTGCAAGAAAGGAGGCAACGCTCCGAAATCTGGCAACATCCCGGGATTGCATTCAGAAAGAATCCGAGAAATACACCCGTGGAATCGAAAACCTGGAAAAAGATCTGAAAACCGCGATGGAGAAGGACAGGGACGATATCTCACGTTTTCTGATCAGGAAGCTGAAACCAATGACCCGTCACAGGGATGAACTGGGCCGCCATCTGGAATCTGTGAACAGTGAAATTGAACAATTCCTGGAATTAGCCGAGGAACAGCGTCAGCAGTATGATTCGGTAAAACTGCGGGCTGCGGAATATTTTCACCGGACAGAACGCGAGACATGGAAAAAAACCCTGCCTGACGCGGCTTACTGCACGTTTTCCTCTCAGGTTTCCGAAGCAGAAATCGAACTGGAACTTCTTCGGAGGAAAGAACAGATGAAAGGAGGGAACTGATGATGAAAATAATGAACCGGCCCACCGCTGCAACTGTTTTTATGGGACTGGTGTTCGGTCTGTCATTTATTCCCATGACCTCGATTCTGAACGCTTTCATAGGATCCTCCGCTGCTTTCCGATTTACCATCTGGTCCTTTCTTGCCGTATATGCGATGTATCTGGCGCGGCTGGGAAAGGTCGGGATAACTTCGTTTCTTTTCCCGCTGATGATCCCGGCAGCCTTTATTCTTTCCAGCCATTCGGACATGGCTTTCTGCATATTTATCCTGGGGATTCTGGCCTGGATTCGGAGCGGAATATGTTTTCCCGGTTCTCTTTTAAGGGTATTTCTCACTGAACTGATTTTCAATGCCGGCGGCGGGCTGCTGTTATGGTATTTCTCGCCGCGAACCCCTGTTGCCTGGGCATTGGGCATCTGGATGTTTTTCCTGATACAGTCCCTCTGTTTTGTCTTCACGGGCATGGAGGAAAAAGAAGATGAAATCAGCGGCATTGATCCATTTGACAGGGCCAATCAGCGTGCCGAGGAAATCCTGTCAGGCTGATCTCCCAGGAGTGCAAAGCTTCATATACCCGATTCGGGAACTGCCCCTTTGTTGCTCGGTTCGGATTGACAAATCCGAACCTCGCGGCGGGGGATTTGTCAATCCCCCGCGAGCAGTAGCGGATATTTTATTTATTGGAAAATCCCTTATCACGCATCACGCATCACGTTTCACATTTCACATTTCACCATTCAAACGGATTTTTTTTGCAACAAAATCCGTGTTCATCTGAAACGATTTGAAAAATCGTTCTACACGAGCGGTTTCATGCATCACGCATCATGTTTCACGTTTCACGTTTCACGTTTCACGTTTCACGTTTCACGTTTCACGTTTCACGCATCACGTTTCACGCATCACATTTCATTTAATCCCATATTTCTTGAGCTTGTACCGCAGCATTCGTTCGCTGATCCCCAGGAGCTTCGCGGCTCTGGTCTGATGATTCCCTGTTTTCTCCAGGGATTTCCGAATCATTTCCTGTTCCAGTTCCTCCACAGCTTCTTTCAGGGACTTATCTCCTGTTTTCCGGCGGCTTTGGTGACCGAAGGATTCTCCGAAAGGAAAATCTCTGGTTGATAAAACCGAGTCCCTGGTGATCACCGCTGCCCGCTCAATAATATTCTCTAATTCCCTTACATTCCCCGGGTAATCGTACTTCATAAGAAGATCTCTGGCATCGGGACTCATTCCCCGGATTTGTTTTCCGTTTTCCGCAGCAAAACGATCCAGGAAGTGGTCTGCCAGCAGCGGAATATCTTCCTTTCTCTTTTTTAGCGGCGGGACTTCGATTGTAACCACGTTCAGCCGATAATAAAGGTCTTCTCTGAATGCACCGGCACTTACTCTTTCTTTCAGATCCCGATTGGTCGCGCTGATCATGCGAACATCGGAGCGGAGGGTCTGGTTTCCGCCGACGCGCTGAAATTCGCGCTCCTGGAGAAACCGGAGAAGTTTTACCTGAACCGAAGGCGCAACTTCACCTATCTCATCCAGGAAAAGCGTCCCGCCGTCAGCTTCCTCAAAACGGCCGATTCTCCTTTTAGCGGCTCCTGTGAACGCGCCTTTTTCATGACCGAACAATTCACTTTCCAGGAGGTTTTCAGCCAGAGCCGCGCAATTCACCGTTACCATAGGCTTTTCCGAGCGCGGACTCAGTGTGTGAATGAGTCTGGCAAGAAGTTCTTTACCAGTACCGCTTTCCCCTTGGATCAGCACGGTCGCGCTGCTGTCTGCAACCCTTCCCGAGAGATTGACAACCTCACTCATGGCAGTGCTCTGAAAAATGATCTGATCAGTTGTGATTCCTTTTTCTCCCAGTTCTTCCCGGAGAATTTCATTTTCCCGTAAAAGGATCCGTTTCTCGGAAATCCGATCTATCTGGATAAGCAGTTCTTCCAGTTCAACAGGCTTGGTGATGTAGTCTGACGCGCCGGCCTTCATGGCCTTTACAGCCGTGTCTATGGTCCCGTAAGCAGTCATTATGATTACATCAGTTTCCGGATTGATGCGCTTAACGGTCTCAAGCACCTGCATTCCGTTCATCCCGGGCATTTTATAGTCCAGCAGGAGCAGATCATAGTAACCGGCTTTTACCTTTTCAACAGCCTGTTCCCCGTTTTCCGCAACGGAAACCTCATATTCCTCATCTCTCAGAAAGTCCCGTAACAGCTCTCTCTGTGACTTTCCATCTTCCACTATCAGAATATGTAAATTATGCATGATCTGTTTTCCATTTGTCATTTTATACCTGCATTCTGCTCCGGCGGATTGACAGGCTGTCATTTGTCAATCCGAGCCTGGCAAAGACCCGCGGGGATTTGGTGTTCTTAACTGACCCGCCAGAATCAACTGATGGTCGGATTATAGCCCATATTGTATCGAAAAACAATCCTGAAATGGCAAATTGGCAAATTATCTACCTGAGCATGATTTAAATATCGGGTTTTCAAGCTCCGGGTCATTCCGGGCTTCGAAGTGCAGTTCGACAGGCTCACTGCCCTGAGCCTGCCGAAGGGGACCAGATCACGCACCTAATGATCTTCAAAAATCTGATCTTTCCGTACCCGTCTGATTTTGCGATTCAGGAGTCAGTACAAAAGGGTCTGAGGGCGTATTTATAAGTTGGGGGAGCGATTTTCAGTCCCGGAGGGACTCCCCAAGTTGTAAATGCGCCCGTCTGAGGGTCAATTAAAATAACATCCTGATAGGGGAAATCCTCTTTACAAAATAATCTATTGGCAAACCCGGAGGGAATACAAATACAATAAAAAAAAATAGCTTGACATTCATAACGCAATGCGTCATAAAAATAGAATCGGGTCGTTTTTCTGCCCCGACTTGGGTGCAATTAAAAGTGTTAGGTGAGCCAGGTGAGCCATCCTCGTTCCCAAACTCCGTCTGGGAACGCAATTGCAGGCAAAACTCCGTTTTGCATGGCAGACAGGGTTTGCCAGGTGTGTCCCCAAACGGAGTCTGGGAACAAGGACATACTGAACCTGACACTTTTAATTACACCCCGACTTGCCAAGGCTTCAAACAGAGGAGAAATTATGTTACCGGAATTTTTTGAATTCTACAATCCGACCAAAGTGGTTTATGGCATTGGGATTGCCCGGGACTTCAGGGCCGAACTGGATGTCCTGGGTATTGAAAAATATTTTATTATATCAGATCAGGTCATTAATGACCTCGGGCTGGTAGAAAAGGTGAAGAAAGGGCTTATTGATGCGGGAATCAGGATAACAGGGATATTCCTGGATGTACCGCCGAATTCCGAAATAAAAACAGTCAGTTCATGCGCTGAACAGGCCAAAGCATCCGGTGCAGAGGGACTGATTGCTATCGGCGGGGGCAGCGTTATTGACACAGCCAAAGCAACCAATATCCTGATCTGCAAAGGCGGTGATCTCATCGAAGATCACTCCGGGGTACATCTGCTCACAGAACCGCTTATGCCCCTAGTTGTCATCCCGACAACTGCGGGCACTGGCAGCGAAGTCACCACAGTATCCGTGATTTACGATGAGGAGAACAAAGTAAAGATCCCCTTTACGGATAAATTTCTCCTCCCGGATATAGCGGTGCTTGACCCGGAAATGACATCTTCCATGCCGCCGAAGATCACCGCATCCACAGGCATGGACGCGCTGACACATGCGATTGAAGCTTTTGTCGGGGTGCAGTGGTCTCCCTTTTCCGATATCTTCGCGATCGGGGCAACGGAGCTTATTTTCAAAAATATCATAAAAGCCACGGAAAACGGGGATGATCTTGAAGCCCGCGGCGCAATGCTCGTGGCTTCAAACATGGCAGGCACTGCATTTTCTCACTCAATGGTGGGATGTGTCCATGCAATGGCACATGCGGTCGGAGGGCTGTATCATGTTCCTCACGGGGTTGCCAATGCCATCCTTCTGCCTCACGGCATGGAATATAATTTTGAGGAAATCAAAGAAAAACTCATGAGACTGGCGCCCGCAGTGAACGAAGATATATCAGGATGTTCTGCGGATGATGCAGCCAGAAAAATTATTGCAGCCATAAGAAAGCTGACCGGCAGGCTTAATGAGATGGGCGCGCTGTCCCTTAGGCTGAGGGATGCAGGCGTGCCGGAAGATGGTCTGCCAGAAGCCGCTGACGCGGCAGTCGCGGACGGCAGCAGTTGGTTTAACCCGCGTGAAGTTGTGGCGGAAGAAATACTGACGCATATGAAAAACGCGTATTAACGCTATGCGCAAGTTTTTTAACCAGGTACGTGTCCGAAACGTAAGGTGGGGTTCTACCCCAACCCTATATCCATCATGAGTTGGTGCAAAACGGACAGCTTATTCCCTTCTGCGTTAAAAGGGCTACGTATAAATCTTTAATGAATTGCAAATAAGGAGATGCCAATGGGACTTTTTGAGAAATCTGAAACCTTTGAAACGATACTGGCGGGATTTTTCAGACTGATGGGTGATACGCCCCGGATTGCTGATAAACTGCTTGCTTCAAAACTTATTATCCGGTTTATCTATAAAGACCCGGATGTAATCCTGGTGGTGGACTGCTCAGGGAGTAAAATTGACGTAAGGCCCGGTGACACGGATACAAAGGCTGAGGTTGAGATGTCCATGAGTGCTGATATTGCCCATAAATTCTGGTTCGGAAAGGTGAATCTGATGGCAGCACTGACACGAAAACAGATGGTGGCAAAGGGGCCTATCCCCAAGATTTTGAAACTTCTGCCCGCTATTAAGCCTTCCTATGCAATGTATCCGAAGTATCTTGATGAGAACGGATACAGCGTATATAATGTTCATTAGAGACCAGGGTCGGAAGCAGTTCCCGGCAGGGATTTCCGAGACTGAAATCAGGCATCTCTGAATTTTGCCAAAGTGTTCCTGTTTAATAAATACTGATTCTGACGGATTTTGTTGATTTATGATAAGATCAGGCAGTTATGAACATAAGAATGCCGGTTCAGGTCTCTGACCTGGACCGTCCGGCATTCACCGGCATGTAGGAGCGTAAGAAAAACAGCCGGAGCCGGCGGGGTGACTGGCCGAAACGAAGATCAAGGTCTATGGTGATTTCCGGAAAAGAATATACCCGGGCCAGTTTGTAGTTCCGCCTTCAGGCGGCGTGACACCGCCTGAAGGCGGAACTACAAACCTCAATCCGGTATATTCATTGTTGGAAATCGCCTATAAACCTGAACTGAGTAGTAGCACTTCGTAAATTCGTTCTCGCCGGAATATCATGTGTCATGGGGCACTTTCCGCAACATCTTTCATTCGGAAGAACTGTCGTGGCTGAGGATCCGCAGCCCCGGGATGATGTCTGCGATGTCTTCCTGATCCATCGCAGAGAAATGACAGAGCTGCTGAGAAGCGGAACATCGCTTGGAACGAGGCGGAATGATGCGATCATTCTGGGGAACAAGGATTTCGGGAACTGGAAAACCGCCCTGCAAAGCTTTTTTGATCCTCTGAAGGGAGTCAGCAGAGTGCAATTAAAAGTGTTAGGTCAGTCCGGTCAGTCCTCGTTCCCAAACTCCGTTTGGGAACGCGATTGCCCGCAAAACTCCGGTTTTGCTGCAAACAGAGTTTGCCTGCAAGTGTGTTCCCAAACGGAGTTTGGGAACAAGGCTGAAGGGTGAGTACCTAAACATTGGATTCCGGGTTAAAATTAAACATCCGTTTTTTAATTTCCCGTTCGGTTGAACTCACGTCGAAGTCCGTAATGAGGTGTAATATGCTGTTATTCCAGGAAAAACCGGAAGATGAATATCTTCCGATTTTAACCCTGGAACGGATTCATGCTTGCATATCTCATTCTCACGAAGGTTCTTCGTGTCTTTGTGGCATTATCTGCATGTGCGTTTTCTCAGGTTAAGAATTGCATATGGCGTTAAATCGTAAATTTACTTAACAGCCCTGTCATAAAGTTCCTGGGCTTTATCTATAGCAGCTCCTGAAATATTTTTTATCTTGTTTTTTGTTTTAAACCAGTACAAACCGGTTTTACCGGTGAAGCCCAGTATTTTTGCCCCTTCCTGCAAAGGGTTCCCGGAGTCTCCCACTGTGTCATATGTCAGCCTGCCATCTGATACATAGAATATGACATTGTCTGTCATCAGATGGTTGTTCTCGTTCTGAACAGACATGGTTACAATGACCATGTCTTCAGAACCGGGTTTCTGAGAAGAAATTCTGCCGATTTCAAAATTGTTGGCAAATACCCCCTCGTTTACAATTTCCGGTTTATCTTCAAAAACAACATAATAAGTTTTTGTAAACACCGGGACATTCTTCACATCTTCCAATGACATTGAGCATCCGGTTGTCAGGGTGATGAGAATTAAAGCTGCAACAAAGAAAAAGCGTTTCATCTGAATCCTCCGTAAATTAATGTAAATTCATGAAAGTTCGTAGTTCCGCCTTCAGGTGGCATTCTTTTTTAGTTTAACCTTTTGTTTTTACAGGAACCGCCTAAAGGCGGAACTACGAACCGCGTCTGATAAAATTTCTATAGCATAACCGGCAAAGTTTTGCTATAGAAAAGTTAATGAACTCAGTTGAACACGGATTTATCAATCCCGATCATTTTGGGAGAAAGAGAGAAATCAGATGAGTGCGACCAAAATAAAACCTGCGTTATTTATTTGAATTATATAATTATATTTAAATTATCATTATTCTGGAAAAAGGGACTGTTTTCTGATATATCTGCCCTCTGATAAATTAAAATTCGTAATC
>JAUCGG010000202.1 GCA_030378015.1 Desulfococcaceae bacterium HSG8 | reverse complement strand
TCGGAAAAAAGTTAATAAATAACGGTTCTTATAATGATGAGAATCTGTGAATCCCTGTCTGACAAGGGGTTACAGATTAGGAATAAAATTTGAAGCAACATTTAAGTAATTGTGATGAGGCAGATACAATACTGCCGGAAGATTGAATGAACTGATCCGCGGAAATACGGATGTTACCCCCGTCCCCCTCATATGCATTGGCAATGATTTTGCTGTGATTCAAAATGGCAAATTCCGGAGGATCAATGCTGATATTTCCGCCATCTCCCATGCCGCCCTGAACCGAAGTGCTGATTTCACCATCGGTGAGATGAAGCAGACTGCCAGCATTGACGACTATATTGCCGCCGTCAGCCCGGAGGGTTTTCGTGGTTATGGTGCCATGCATTCGGACTGCCTCATCAGCATGGATCGCTATGGTACCGCCTTCGCCGGTACCCGTGCTTTCTGCGGTAACAAAAGTATTGTTTTCCATATTAAGGCCGGACATATACATCTCGATATCACCCCCCTGGCCCCTTCCCACGCTCTCTGTGGAGATTCTGGCCCCGTCTGACATTTTCAGCGTATCCAGGTTCACCCTGATCTTGCCTGCATCTCCGTCCCCGCCTGTTCCTGCCTGTATTTTTCCGCCCCGATCAATTGTCAGATCAGACGCTGAAACAATGATGCTTCCCCCGTTCCTGTCACCTCCGGGATAGGTGTTCGAGTAAAGCCCGCTGAAATATTTACCTTTTCCTGAGATATTAACGGAGTCTTCCGCAGATATGTGAATGTCTCCCCCGGGGCCCATTCCGATGGTGTCGGTCGAAATCATGCCTCCCCCTTTCAAGGTCAGGGTTTTCGCATCTAATTCTATTTTGCCTGCTTTCCCGATTCCGGTGGTTTCAGCGCTGATTTCACCCTCCTCATCAAGGGTCAGATCTGATGTTGAAACCACAATGCTCCCCCCGTCCCCGCTGGCGAAAAGGCTGGCAGCATAAAAACCGCTGGAAAACATCCCTTTTCCGGAGATATTGACGGACTTATTGGCAGATATACTGATATTCCCGCCGTTACCGCTCCCGACTGCCTCAGTTCCGACGAATCCGCCGCTGGTTAAAGTCACGGTATCCGCATTCAGCCTGATTTCACCCCCGTTGCCTTTTCCTAAAGTCTGTGCTCTTATTTTTCCGTTTTCGGCGATTGTCAGATCAGGTGCGGAGACTGTTACGGTTCCTCCCTGGCTGTTCACAGTGTTTGAGCCGATGCCGCTGTAAAAATCGGGATCATTTCCGCCGAAAATACTGACGGATTCATCAGCAGATATGCGGATATTACCGCCGCGGCCGTTTCCATAGGAATCTGTAATAATTTGTGCGCCGTCGGTCATGGTCAGTGTATTCACGTCCATACTGATCTCCCCCGCATCTCCGTCTCCCTGGGTTCCTGCTGTGATCATCCCGATCTTACTGATCTCAATTCCGGGGGTCGAAACCGTGATGCTCCCGCCTTTGCCTTCACCATAAGTATTTGCGTAAAAACCGCCTATGGCATCCATTCCTGAAATATTGACGGATTCAGATGCTGAGATGCTGATGGTGCCGCCGGAACCGCTCTCACTGGTGTCCGTAGCGATATAAGCTCCGCCGCTTACGGTCAGTGTATTTACGTCCAGACTGATCCCGCCCGCACTTCCGCTCCCGTCAGTTCGCGCTGTGATCACCCCTCTGTCAGCGATTTCTGCTTTGGCCGCGGAAAGGATGATATTTCCACCGCTCCCCTCGGCATGGGTGTCTGCGTAAAGACCGCTGTAACTGTAATCACTCTCTCCTGAAATCCTGACCAGTTCAGAAGCTGAAATGCGAATGTCGCCGCCGGAACCGTCTCCGTAGGCAGTCGTTTTTAAATGTGCCCCGCCGTTCAGGGCCAGCATATCTGTATCCAGGCTGATTTCACCTGCATCCCCGTGTCCCTGTGATCCTGCGGTTATTATCCCGCTATCGTCTATCATTATTCTGAGCGAGGAAAGGCTGATCCTTCCGCCTTTGCCCCGGGCATGGGTATCTGCATAAAGGCCGCTGAAAACATTTTCGCTTTTTCCTGAAATGCTGACTGATTCAGCAGCGGATATACTGATCTCTCCCCCGGCGCCGCTCCCTATTGATCCTGCTGTAATGTATCCGCCTTTTTTTACGGTGAACTGCTTTGCTTCAATCTCAACATTTCCGGCATTCCCCGTGCCTGACGTTCCGCTTTCTATTGCCCCGCCGTCTATAACGACGTCATCCGTAACCCGGATACTGATGCCCTTACCGTCCATTCCGCCGCTTGTATTTGCTCCTATAAGTCCGCTTCTGAGTTCAAAACGTCCTCCCTGGATAAAGATCGCACCTCCGTCTCTCCCGACTTCCATGCCGCCAACTTCCAGGTTGCCCAGGTAGGTCTGTTCGTCAAACTTTCTTAATCCGGCATCCCGCGATATGCTGATTTCTCCGAGCGTTGCAGATGTCCCTCCTGTTTCTATACCCGTCTCATGAAGTCTCACCTCACCGGCAGAGGCTGCGCTTGCCAGGTTGATACGTCCTTCGCGTGCGAACAGCGTGGTGTCGTGCATCTGAATATCGCCGCCCACGAGTGATATGGTCTCTTCATCAGGTACCTCCAAGAAACTCTTTTCCAGAGAAATTCCTGACGGAGTATCATCTGAAAAACCGAACTCGGCAGGGGGTGCTGATGAGAGCACATCACTTTCCAAAGGTTCGGTATAGAATTGTTCGTGTTCTCCCATTCGCAGGTAATCTGCCGTGCTTACATGGAAAGAACCGTCCAGGTCCAAAGCAGCATCGGGTCCGAACATCACGCCCGCGGGATTCAGGAGATATAAATCCGCCCCGGGGATTTCGGAACAAAGCCTGCCGTCAATCCATGATGAATCCTCTCCTGTGACCCGTGTTATAATATTCTGTACAGAAGCCGGCCCGTTGAAGGTCGCGCTTTCATCAGAATGGATGTTGAATTGGCGGAAGCTGTGAAACAGATTTGAACCGGCTTGTCTGCCGTATTCTGCCCTGATCTCATAAGCGGGTCCGGGTAAATCTGCTTTTCCGGCTGTACCGATTGTTCCGTCCAGCTTGATTCCCCGGGGATGTGTCCCGTCCGCATGAACCGGAACAGCAGTGATGATCAGTACAAAGACAGTGATAATGAACTGTGGAAAATTGCGTTTCATCAGAACACCTCCTGTAATATCCGGAAAAGACTGTTTAAAACTCATCATTATTTATATTTCCCCATATCCGAATCATAATCTGCCAGTATCACACAAAGGAAAGAATATCAATTTTTTTCAGAGAAATATTGATATGGGAGTATCTGGCATAAGTTTTCCGGGATGGGGCCTGGTCTTCGTTTCGCTCATGATCAGGCGATCACCCCCGGTCATGGGGCGCATTTACAACTTGGAGCAGTCCCGGAGGGACGATTGAAAATAGCCCGGCAATTTATTGCCGGGGCGAATGTCCCCGTTTTTCAGTCGTCCCTCCGGGACTTGATGATCCGGAATACTCACCCGGCAATGAATTGCCGGGCTGTTTTCAGAAGTCCCTCCGGGACTGAAAATCAATCCCCTGACTTGTAAATACGCCCCGGTCATGGAAATGTATTTTCACGGTAACCGGAAAACATCCGTTTTTTAATTTTCCCCGGAATGACAATTTAACATACTGTCATTCCGGTGAAAATCGGAAAACGGATGTTTTCTGAACGATTTGAAAAATCGTTCTACTACACCGATTCGTAAATTCCTCCCCCTTTTTTAAAGGGGGGCCGGGGGATTTCTGCCGTAACACCTTTTTTTAGCAACGTAAAATCCCCCCGGCCCCCTTTAAAAAAGAGGGGACGAACTTAAAAAGTGGTATTCTACATTAAAGTAGTACAGCAAGGGTAAATTCCTTCCCCTTTAAGAAAGGGGATGAATTTACGAATTGATATGATAGGAACGGCCTGAACCGTATCAGGATGCCAAAGTAGAATTTTATTCCCCTGAAATACACCTTCCACCCCATTGACCTGCTGATTTAGCTATTATAAATCGAACAGGGGAGCAGTTCGAGAGAAATCCGAATGCTTCCTGACATTGCACAGCATAAATTCCTCCTTTGACAAAAGGGAACGGGATTTATGAATTCCTTGTGCAAAAAATGGGCATCAATCTTCGTTTCGGCCATTTATCAGAACCACGATTTTCAGAATTAAAGGATTTACAGGATAACATTCTGTAAATCATGATTATCCGAGTTCAGACAATATGGCCGAAACGAAGATCAAGGCCAAAAAATGAGATAACAGAAAACTCCGGAGGAAAAATATGAAAATAAGGATCGGGAAAAATTTCATAATTCATTTCACATTGTTTTTTCTGACCATTGTGATGGCAACCGCTATTTATGCGGAAACCCGCTATATTTCAGATATTCTTTATGTCAGCATCCGTGAGGGAAAGGGGAAGGAATACAGGGCAATAAAAACTCTTACATCAGATGCCCCCGTGGAAGTGCTCACAGAGAGCGGACAGTATCTCAAGGTAAAAAGCACGGATGGTAAAATAGGATGGATATTGAAGAAATATGTAAGTTCTGATCAGCCTGAATCTATAATTATCAGTCAGTTGAAAAAGGAGATAGAGGAACTCGGAGAGAATACACGGAAAAGCAGGGAAGAGGCTTCCCGCGCAGAGGCTGAACTCAGGCAGATCAGTGAAAAATACAACGACCTCCTGAAGCGATATAAAAAAACGGAAGAACTGAATCATCAGTTTGAAAATATCCAAGCGAAAAATACGGGACTGAGTACGAAGCTGGAGCATCTGAGAAAAGAGAATGTAACCCTCAGAGACACGGAAATGTTCCGCTGGTTTCTCATAGGAGGCGGTGTGCTTTTTGCCGGCTTTATTATCGGAAAGCTCTCCGGGCTTTCCAGGAAAAAGGGATATTATTAAAACGATTCTTCGTAACGGTTGGAAAATCATAGCTGATTCTTACTGACCCGGATTCACACTTCGTTTCGGTCAGCCATCTGCTTTGCTCCGCGGGATTGCCTATCAAATTCAGCTTTTGGAAGGGTTCGTAGTTCCGCCTTCAGGCGGTTCTCTCTGACAGACCGCCTGAAGGCGGGACTACGAACTTTTTCCATCTGCCCATTTTTTTCTTTTCGATTTGACTTTTATGTTTAAATATTATAATAAGGATTGTTAATTCAATAAGGAGTGATTGGCATGTGTAAACAATTTCAGAAATTTTTCATGGCATTGGTACTGGTATTCCTGATATCAGACAGCGGAGAAGCTAAGTTTTCTGTAAAAATTGAAAAATATCCCGCTGCACAGACGCCGATTATTATAGGATCGGATCTGAAAGGGATAATGCTCAAAAGCCGTATCACCCCGGATTCACCATTTTTAAAATTTAAATGGACCCTGGACGGCCCTGGCAGGCTTGACGGGGACAAAAAAGGGCCCCTGATCACTTATATTCCGCCGGACGGTATAGCCGAAGAGGAAGAGCAGGCGACTATTACCCTGACAGTTAAAAGAGGCAAAAAAAAGACAAGTTCCGACAGTATAACGCTCACACTTCAGAAACCTTCTCCCCCGGAAGCAGCAGACAGCCCGGAAACGGCTACCGCAATCCCGCCATCTCCTACAGCATCAGAAAGTAAGGAAGACATACCACGGTCGTCAGCTTCCGGGGAAGAAGCGAATACACAGAAATCAACAGTCGGACAGGATATGGGCAGAACCATACTGCCGCCGCCCTCGGGCTCACAGTTGGCATCAGCTTCCGGGGAAACAGCGGATGCAGAGGAAACAACAGCCGAAAAGGATACGGCTCCCTCGGAAACGTCAGACAGTCAGGCGGGCCAAGAAACACTGTTATCATCAACTTCCGGGGAAACAGCGGGAACAACAGACGGGCAGGATACTGACAGGATCATATCAACACCTTCGGAAAAATCTCAGGTGACCCCGGAGCCATCAGAAAGTAAGGAAACGGGCCAAGAAACGCCGTCAGCTTCCGAGGAAACAGCGGATACCCTGGAAACAACAGAAGGAAAGGATACTGGCAAAACCATACCGTTGTCAACGGAAGTCCGGGAAAATCTGGAGGCAGACCGGGGCGCTGCGTCCCCGGAAACAGCGGATACCTTGGAAAAAACAGAGGGAAAGGATACGGGCAGAACCATACCGTTGTCAACCCCGGAAGTCCGGGAAGGTCAGGGGACAGATCAAGGCGCTGCGTCCCCGGAAACAGCGGCGGATATTAGCCAGGAAACAACGGATACCTTGGAAAAACAGAGGGAAAGGATACGGGCAGAACCATACCGTTGTCAACCCCGGAAGTCCGGGAAGGTCAGGGGACAGATCAAGGCGCTGCGTCCCCGGAAACAGCGAAAACAGTTTCACCCCCTCCGGAAACCGGCGAAGTCAGGGTCATTGCGGATATCCCTGATGCAAAGGTTTATATCAATGACAAATATAAAGGGACAGTCGGATCGGATCAGCTTTTGAAATGCCCCGGGATTCCGATGGGCCGGGCAACTGTGAAAATACAGGCAGGCAAATACAGTAAATCCGAAGTCATACAGGTTTATCCCAGGCAGTTGTCCCAAATAAAATTTGAAGACCCCTCAAAAATTGACGAACTGCTGAAAAAAGCGGATAATTATTTTAAAAAACGATGGTTTACCAGCCCGAAAAGACGAAATGCTTTCAATATTTATCAGAAGGTGCTGAAGCTGAAACCTGAAAACACCTATGCCCAGGAGAAAATCCGGGCAATCCGCCAGTTCTATAAATCCCGCGCAGAAAGTTACCATAAGAAGAACAGATGTGCAAAAACAAGAACGTACTGTGATAAATATCTTGTAGTTGCCCGGTATGAATCGGATATTCTCGGAAACCAGGATATAAAGCAGGAGATCCAGGAAATACAAGATCTTTTGGAAAACATAAGGTGCCCCCGGTCTTCGAAAAAGAAGCAGGAGGCAGTTAAAAAGCCCAGGCCCACTACTGAAGAATTAATAAAAGATTCACTGGGCCCGGTGTTAGAAGGGCTGTAAGGAAGGAAACAATAATGATGCGTTATATCAAAAAATTAGCCGGATTTATATGTTTCACATCAAGTATCATCGTACTGGCATCCTGCGGGAAGATGATCCAATACCCCATGCGTTCCCAGGCAGGCGTTCAGGCACTGGTTAACAGCCTGATGACCCAGGTAAAAGATGACAGCGATATGCCTGAAAATAAGGATAGGAAGCCCGTCATCGTGATAGATCCTTTCTATGACGCTGACAGCGGCGAAGTTCTGGAGGTCAGTGAAATCATTGAAAGAATTATTATTGAAAAAAGCGGGCAGCGATTTCAGGAGTTTACTTTTGAAAAAATGACGTCCGAAAGCATTGACATCGCCGATTATCTGATAAACGGCGTAATACACCCTGAAATTTTCGAAGGCTCAGGTGACCAAACCTATGAAAGGAGGTATTATCACATTTTTGCAGGGGTGATCAATTTAAAGACAGGCAGTGTCGTGGCAAATTCGGATATCTGGCTTTCCGACCTGGATCTGACTTACAAGCCCACACCGGCACATCGGGACAGCCCCATGTATATCAAAGAAAAAGATCTGGAAAATGCTGATAAAGATGCGTTCAAAGTCAAAGCAATGCTGACTGACGGGGATGCTGCTTATGGAAAAGGGATATATAAAAAAGCCGTGGAATTTTATGATTCGGTAAAAAAATACATAGAAACCAGGCAGGCAGAGCCTGAAGAGAAGATGAAAACTTATGCCCGCTTATACATGGTCAGAAAAAAATTAGGCTTTCAGGATCAGGCAGAAGAAGCATTTGCCAAGCTGATCGCCATCAGCGTCGAGGAAAAGAAGATGCTGGCATTTAAATTTCTTTTTAATGTCAGCTCTGTGGAATTCTGGGATGACCCTGGTTTGAAAAAGGAGTATGATATCTGGCTGCGTCAGATCGGCAGATATTTTTCAAATACATCTCACTGCCTTCAGATTACAGGGCACTCAAGCAGGAGCGGGACCCCGAAGATTAATGAGGCTCTTTCCCTGTCCCGCGCTAAAAAAATACAGGATAAGCTGCATCCTTATTTCCCCCAGGTATATGAGAGAACCAAGGCCGTCGGCATGGGATTCAGAGAGAACATCATCGGTACCGGAACCGACGATGACACCGACAGGCTTGACCGGCGCGTTGAACTGGTTGTAACTGATTGTGATTAAAGTATAATGAGGATATCATGATAAGAAAAACGGACTTGCATTCAGAAAAGATCAGAAATCTTGCTGATTCCATAGGAATAGATGCTTTGGGTTTTGCTGACGCATCCGAATTTTCAGACTATGCATTAAGCCACTCGCGACGACGAAATCCGAAGCTGTCTTTACCGGACGCAAAAACAATCATTGTTGCAGGTATCTACATAGGAGGATTAACCCTTCCGGCATGGATAAATCCCTGGTATGGTCGGACAAGCAGGCTCTATCTTTCAGAGTTTTTTCTTGATGTTGTAAAACCGCTTGAACCCATTGTCAATTTACTAAGAAATACAGGCTATAAAGCCATTGTTTGTGATGGTTCTGAAGAAGGCGGGTCTGTCCTTCCTCTGAAACTTGCCGCAATAAGAGCAGGCTTAGGTTGGCAAGGCAAAAATACTTTGCTCATATCAAAAAAGTACGGAACTTTCTTAGCCCTCGGAGGAATCATAACCGATGCTGCTTTGGAGCACAACACCGATCAGGAACCCGACCGATGCCTCAAATGCGATAAGTGTCAACAAGCTTGCCCTTTGAGGGCGTTGGATCAGCCATATGTCTTGAACAGAAACAACTGCCTTTCAAATCTGTTGCAGATTGAACATCTGCCCGAGGAAGCTCAATCAGTAATGGAGAACAGAGTAGGTGATTGTGAAATATGCCAGGAAGCCTGTCCGTGGAACAAAAAACATCTTGATCATTCTTTGGCAACGAGTATGACGGAATCTTTCCAAAAGAAAATCGAAGATTGGGAAACTTTTTTTCACTTACCTGATTTAATTGATTTATCAGAAGAAGGATATAAAGAAAAACTCGGGATTCTTAACACAGGTATTTCTTATGATCTTTTCCATCGAAATGTTTTGATCGCAATGGAAAGAGCAAAAAAAGTTGGGGAGATGGCTGACAAATAAATCCGGCGGACGCTAAAAGTGGCTTGATAAAAACGGATATTCAAGCGGGTGCGACATGAAGTCGCTGATTGATTGTCAGACTTCCGTTTCTCATTGCTGCTGACGGTTTTCTTAGGCGATTTCCAATAAAGAACATACCGGATTGAAGTTTGCAGTTCCGCCTTCAGGCGGCATGACACACCGCCTGGAGGCGGAACTACAAACTGCACGACAAGCCAAATGACAACTGACTGGACTGGCTACAAGCTTCCTGCCATTGAGAATATGGGGAGATACATTGCAACCACGAGTGTTCCGATGGCTCCCCCCAGGCCAACCATCATCATCGGCTCAATCATTTCAGTCATGTTGTCCACAGCTTCATCCACTTCATCATCATAAAAGTCAGCGATCTTTCCCAGCATGATATCAAGGGCACCTGTGGCTTCGCCGACCGAAATCATCTGGCAGACCATTGCAGGGAAAACCCCGCTTTCTGCAAGGGGATCAGCCATTGTCCGGCCCTCTGAAATGCCCTGACGAACATCGAATATGGTTGCCTCAACAGTCTTATGCCCCGCTGTTCTTGCAACAATATCAAGTGCATCCAGGATAGAAACCCCGCTTTGCAGCATCGTGCCCATAGTACGTGTAAATTTGGCCACTGCGATTTTGCGAATCAGCATCCCCATTACCGGAACACTGAGCATCTTATCATCTATAATTATATGGCCCTTCTCAGTTTTATACACTCTTTTGAAAGTAAAAAGAAATCCGCCCATTCCCCCGATGATGAGGACAATATTCCCTTTTATAAAATTACTTATATCCACAACAATCTGAGTCAGTTGCGGAAGCTCTCCTCCCATTCCTTCAAACATCTCTTTGAATACGGGAATGACGAAAACCATGATGACCATCATTACCACAATGGCGACCACAACAGTGATGATGGGATACATCATCGCACTTTTTACCTTGGCCTTCAGTTTTGCTGCTTTTTCAAGATGCTCGGAAAGACGCCGTAAAATCGTATCCAGGATACCACCGACTTCGCCTGCCGCGATCATGTTGCAGAAAAGATCATCAAACTGTTCAGGGTATTTTTTCAGGGATTCAGCGAGGGTATTCCCGCTTTCAACAGATACCTTTACGTCCTTCAGTGCTTTTTTAAATGTAGGGTTTTCTGCCTGGGAAGAAAGAATATCAAGACACTGGATGATGGGGAGTCCTGCATCAATCATGGTGGAAAACTGTCGGCAGAAAATGATCACATCTTTGGCTGTCACTTTGGGTTGAAGAAAAGCAATATCCGCAAACATGTCCTTGGGCTTTTCTTTGATCTTGTAATTCACAAGCCCTCTTTTTTTGACATAAGCTTCAACCACTCTCTTATCTGCGGTTTCAATTTCGCCCTTGAAAACTTTCTTTTTCTTAGGGTCTTTTCCTTTCCACGTATAGACCTTAGGTTCTGCTGCCATGACACCATCCTCCTTATACCGGAAGATA
>JAUCGG010000031.1 GCA_030378015.1 Desulfococcaceae bacterium HSG8 | reverse complement strand
TGATGCGTGATGCGTGATGCGTGATGCGTGATGCGTGATGCGTGATGCGTGATGCGTGATGCGTGATGCGTGATGCGTGATGCGTGATGCGTGATGCGTGATGCGTAATGCGTAATGCGTAATGCGTAATGCGTAATGCGTAATGCGTAATGCTTAATGCGTAATGCTTAATGCTTAATGCTTAATAAGGTTCGGAGTCAGTTTTTTCGGATTTTATACAAATTGAGTGAAATTTCTTTAACCGCAGAGGACAAAAAAAATGGGAGGTATCCCTGATAAACTGAATATTGCCCTGCCGGACGGACATCTGATGGCGCATGTTTTGCCTTTTATAAAAGGAGCCGGTCTGCATTTTGACGGATATGAAACAGAGAACCTGGATCGCCGGCCCGTAATGAGGACGGAAACGGAAACAGCGAAGCAGCTTATCATACAGCCGGAACTGGTCGCCGCCAAAGTCATCCGGCCCCAGGATATGCCGACGCATGTGGCAAATGCGAATTTCGATATCGCCATATCCGGCACAGACTGGCTTGCCGAACACCGGCAGCGTTTTCCGAAAAGCCCGGTGATTGAAAAGCTCAGACTGGGGTTCGGCCAGGTAAGGATTGTTGTGGCTGTCCATCAGGATGAAGGAGATGATGTGGCTGATTTTATCCGATCTTTCCGCTCCCAGGCCAAAGGAGAATATCTCAGGATCGCATCGGAATATGTCTATCTGGCAGATTATTATGCCCAGAGGAATAATCTCCATCCTTACCGCGTGATTATGACTTACGGGGCCACGGAATCCCTGATCCCGGAGGACTGCGACATGATCGTGGAAAATACCGAGACAGGAAATACACTGCGTAAAAACCGGCTGAAAATTATTGATACGCTGGAAATATCCGGTTCGCCCAAATCCGAGGGATGCCTGATTGCCAGCCTGGAAAGCCTGGAAATTCCCTGGAAACGGGGAATCATTGATGGCATTACCTCGCTCTTTGAAATGTATCTGAAATCAGAGTCTCAGTAGATGGAAAAACGGCGGCCCTCGTTACGAAGTTCCTGCTTCGTAACGCACCTGCGGAGAAGCCCCCTGCCTTCCCAGATACCCGCATTGCAAGCATGTGCGGTGAATGACAACGCGCGGTACAGGAAGCCGGGTTCCTTTGTATGTGTTATTAAGTACCTAATCAATAATTTTGTAACATTCGGAGAACATAGATGATTTACAGAAGGCTCAGAGTTTTGTGCAGCAATTTCTCCGTGGCGTTGCCCGCAAAACACCTCCATCTGAATTCGGCGGTACAATCCGAAACACACCGGAATAGATTTTTACCTTCCTCTTAGGTATTTCCCAAAAATTAATATACCCGGTATCTTGCTCTTGCTCTTTATCTTGCTCTTACTCTTGCCCTTGTGCTCTCGCTCCTGCTCCTGCCTGATAAAGAGCAAGAGCAAGATAAAGAGCAAGATTAAAATATAAGGTCAGATGGGCAGCGTGGGCAGATTATTTATTGGGAAATCCCTTACACATAGGCGATTTTCAACAATGAATATACCCGGGCCAGTTTGTAGTTCCGCCCTCAGGCGGTGTCACGCCGCCTGAAGGCGGAACTACAAACTGGCCCCGGGTATATTCTTTTCCGAAAATCGCCATAGACAGAAATTGGAACTGTCATCCCTATCTCGCCGAAAAATGGGAGATCGCCGAAGATGGCCTTTTATTTGTTTAAGAAAATACGCCACCTTTCACGATGGCGAACCGATCACCTCGGACGATATCGCCTTTTTCATCGGAACTGTAAAGCAGCACCCCTTTTCGACAATGCTCGCGGCAGTCGCGCTCGTGGAAACGCCTGACCCTTTCACCGCCATTGCTCGCCTGAAACAGCCCACCCGGCAGAAACAGGAAGGGGCAAGTAAAACACTGTTAATTCTGTCACAATAAATATGAAATATGAATATACATATCCGTCAGAAAAACCCGGATTCGACAGCAGATCAGCAGCCTTTTCTCCAAGCCCTGGCCGTGGCCCTGGTATGTCTGGTTTTTATCCTTCTTTTCCTCATCATGGGTATTATGAACCTGAACACCCTGGACAGTATCCTTTTGAAATTTATAAAAAACAAAGGCATGATTACAGTGAAGGATGTTCAGCAATCGGCTGAAGGGTATTTTCAGCAGATAGGTCAGATTCAGCAGACCGCGTTTGATTCTGGATCAGAAACTGTCCTCAGCGAAGACACTGTTTCAATACAGGAACTGTTCCTCATTGATCTGATGGATCTGGCCCTGGAAATTGATATAAAAGCAGAGGAAAAATATCTCATTCCCGATAAACTTATATCTTTGGCGAATGAAGAACGCCTGAGTCTCATCGCCTTCCTGGATCATGCCGGGCACACCATATTTGAGAATCGGTCAGTTCCCGAAGAAATAGTGCGGGTTGCTGATCCTGTGATCCGGGGATATGAGGCATTTAAAATCAGTGTGTTTGATCGGCCTGAAAACTCCGGGGGACTTGGATTTGTTGCTCTCCGACGGGATTCAGGCGGTACGGTTATCCTGGGATTGAGCGATCAGGACTTCAATTACAGGCGTTCAAGGTTTTCTATTCAACAGGCTGTTGAGGCTACGGAACAGAGCGCGGATACGGCATATCTGGTGATGACAGATCCCCATGACAGAATCATCGCTCAGTCCGGGGAACTGCCTGAAGAACTCCGAACCGAAGCTGTTTTCAAAGACACGGTAACGAGCCGGAAGATTTTGACCGGCGAGGAGAATCTCCTGGAAATTGCCGCGCCTGTACGGATATTCGACGAATTTGTCGGGATATTGCGATTGGGAGTCAAAGCTGATATAACACACCAGATACTTAAAGAAAACAGGCGGAGTATGTTCATTTCCGTCAGTTTCATGGTGATGGTTGCGGTCTTATCTCTGTGGCTTCTCCACAAAAACCAGGGCAGGTATATGGACAGGATGAAAACTATGGAACGACAAATGCAGCAGATTGAAAGGTTGTCGGCCATGGGACGTCTTGCAGCAGGCGTGGCCCATGAAATACGGAATCCGCTCAACGCGATCAGCATGGCAATCCAGAGACTCCAGAGAGATGTGCCGCATCAGCTTACAGGGGTAATTCGGGATGAAATCAGGAGACTTAATCAGATCATTGAGGAATTTCTCAGCATTTCGAGAAGCCGCAACCCGGAACTGAGATGTAATGATCTGGTTCTGATTCTTAAACAAATCATTCTCCTTGTGGCAGAGGAGGCTCAATCAGAAAGCATTCGGATGATTACCCGATGGCCCGATTTTCCCTGCATTGTCGCTATGGATGCAGATAAGATGAAACAGGCATTTCTGAATGTCATCAAAAATGCGATGGAATCTGTCCCTGATGGTGGGAATATCAGCCTTTTCATGAAATCAGGAGGAAAAAAACAGGTCATTATCGGAATTTCTGATACTGGTATGGGGATCAGTGCGGAAAATATAAATCACATTTTCGATCCAGATTATACGACCAAAGAAAAAGGCCTGGGGCTTGGCCTTCCCCTTGCCTGGGAGATCATACAGGGGCATGGTGGTGAAATCCGAGTCGCGAGTCAGCCTGGCCAGGGAACCACGTTTGAGATTTTGCTTCCGCTGGATCATGATCCGTAACTCATCGCCTGTTGTTATCTCGTAACCCGTAACACATTGGATTCCAAGTTAAAAATCCCCACGGCCCCCTTTATAAAAGGGGGAGTCGTTGCGGAATTTTATCATTCGTTATGAGCGGAGGTCATGGAAGTTTCCCGTAATGACGGGCGTATTTACAAGTCAGGAGAGTGATTTTCAGTCCCGGAGGGACGACTGAAAAGCTTTTCAGTCGTTCCTCCGGGACTCCCCCAAGTTGTAAATGCGCCCCGTAATGACAGTATATGCCCTGATTTTTTTGACATGATACCCTGGCGTATGATATATATCTTACTATAAATTAAAGACTTTAATTTTATTTGAGATTTGTCTTTTGCATATTTTGATTTCAAAAACAAGGAGGTTCCATGAACATTTCAAACCGAAGTTTTTTGCTGCTTGTGACATTACTGACACTCCCCGTCTGCCAGGCTCAGGCAGACGATACAGACTACGGGGTTTACTGGGATGTACCGCTTCTTCCGATTACCCTGCATGTGGGAACCCAGGGCATAGAGGTTTCCGGAAGAGCATCTGTGGTAACACCGGTAGGGGTTTTCGGGATGGAAGCTACCAGCGATATCCTTGAGAAAGAAAAACCCGCTCGTATCCGGGATGTTGTGGTGAAAAGGAATGATCTGCTGCTTGTGGTCAGGAATACCGGGAAATGGGGAGACAAGATTTATAAGGTTAAAGACGGCAATGAGATTTCAGTGCTTACAAACAGCCAGTCCCTTGTGATGGCGAGAAACGGAAACGTGGTGGTTGATGTTTCCCGCGGAGATGTGAATGAGATAAATTTTGCCGGGAAAAGGGAGGTGTTCGGAAGTGCGTCACCGGGCCGGAATACGCAGGAGAGAGCATCTGGCCGAGCTGTCAGAACACCCGTCAACGAAACGGTTCCCATGGAACTGAAAATATTTTACCGCCGCGGGGACCGGGGAATTTTTGAAAATCTGCGGAACAGCGGCACGCTCAACAGCGGGGACCTGTACAAGATTGTTTTCAGAGCCTCGGAAGACAGTTATGTGTATGTGTTCAATACCGATGATACCGGAAGGATGCACCGCCTGTTTCCTATGAAAGCTTTCAAGGGCGTCACGGTGAACAATTTCAATCCGATAAAACGCGGCAAGACGTATTATATCCCGTCGCCCGGCAAGTCCTTCAGGCTGGACACCGTTACCGGGGAGGGAAAAATCCTGTTCCTGGCGATGAAAAAACCTGATAAGACCCTGGAAAGCAGTCAGTTTGAAGGAAATGAGGCGCGTATGGTATATCTGGAATCGCTCTGCGAGGACTGCATCGGCGAGGTGAGATTTGAGCATCGGTAAATTGCCGGCCATTGCCCCGGAGGGGCAGGGTTAACATAGCCCGGGATTTTAATCCCAGGTCATGGATGATTCACAGTGCAGCCCGGAGGGGCGATGTGTTTAATTTGGGATTTTAACCTTGGGATTTTAACCTTGGGATTTTAACCTTGGGATTTTAACCTTGGGATTTTAACCTTGGGATTTTAACCTTGGGATTTTAACCTTGGGATTAAAATCCCAAGCTACGTCACCCCGCCCCTCCGGGGCTGATATCTGAGCGTCGGTAAATTGCCCCGGAGGGGCAGGGTTAACATAGCCTGGGATTTTAATCCCGGGTCGTGGATGATTCACAGTGCAGCCCGGAGGGGCGATGTGTTTAATTTGGGATTTTAACCTTGGGATTAAAATCCCAAATTGCCAGTGAACGGCAATACTTTGTCCGAAATGAACAAAGGATGGTTTATCCGGCAATGAAGGCGCTGAACTTACCCATAGGCAGCGGTGCGGTTGAAATCGCTGTTCGCAGGGTAATCAGTTTGCGCCTCAAAGGGCCTTGCATTTTCTGGTACAAAGAAAATGCTGAAAAAATGCTCATGCTACGCTCCTATTATAAATCCGGACGTTGGAATTGCCTGAAACAAATGGCTAACTCACATATTTTATTTATGGAGGTATAACCGGAAAAATGGGAATGCGCCCGTCGCTCAACTGGTTGAGAAATACGGACATGACTTTTTCAAGGTTCTGCAAATCCCTTGCAAATTCCATTGTCAGGATAGCTGTTTCAAATTTGCCGTTTTTTTTTATTTTTTCCGTAGCCTGCTGCATCAGCCATGTTTTCCCGGTTTGCCGGGGAGCCCAGACAGTGATGTAATGCCCGCCTTTTCCGGATTTTCCGACAAGCTGCTTATATGCTCTGTAAGTTCTTTTCGGCGCGCGTAGAAATGCATATCTTTGTCAACGGGCCCGTAGGATGAAAATTTTCTCATTGTCAGTTGTCAGTTGTCAGTTGTCAGTTGTCAGTTGTCAGTTGTCAGTTGTCAGTTGTCAGTTGTCAGTTGTCAGTTGTCAGTTGTCAGTTGTCAGTTGTCAGTTGCCAGTTGCCAGTTGCCAGTTGCCAGTTGCCAGTTGCCAGTTGCCAGTTGCCAGTTGCCAGTTGCCAGTTGCCACTTGCCAGTTGCCAGTTGCCAGTTGTCAGTTGCTCGTTGTCAGTTGCCAGTTGTCAGTTGCTCGTTGTCCATTGCCAACCGGACTACTGCCCGCGGACAACTGATAACTGACTTTTTTTATTTTCTCACTGCACGTACCGAACCGCATTGGGTCAGTTCTGTCTGGTCTTTATTCCACGCGGTCTCCTGCCTGGAGGTTATGATATACGCCTTTTTCTTCCATCCGTGCCAGATGAGATCAGATGACCAGAACCATCTCGGGGTGACGGAAGGGAAAAAAGGTCTGGTTTTATAGATTCCCACCAGTTCATCTGCTGTCGGCAGCCGCCAATTCCGGTGTCCCCCGGTAGTCAGATGCTTTACATACCTGTCGGCAGATTCATAATCAAGACATCGGCCAAGATCAGCAAAAGCATCAACAGTACACCACATCAGGCCGGTTCTCTTATCTGTAATCGTACCGTTTCCGTTTTCAACAAACCGCCCGCCCGCCTTTTTGATGAGCCTTCTCATCTTTGCAATTTCGTCCTGTATTCTCTTCTTCCTGGTCTTCTCCATTTTCAGACGCGCATCTTCAGCGATTTTTTCCTCTTTCAGTTTGTTTAACAAGGAAGTTGCTTTGTCAGTGTACATCCCGGATGGAAATTCACTGATGTACGCCTCTGTTTTCTGCATCTTGTCAGATACAGCCGCACGGGTGTCACGGGCATATCTGACAAGCTCTGTCCACTCGGTTCTTTCCCGCTGCTCTCTTAAATTTATATCCCGAAGCTTTTTCTTATGCTGCAATTCTTTCAATATCACGGCTGCTTCTTCGCCATATCTTTCCGGGGGAGGCTTTTTTACATATTTCTCGAATCGCCCGACTTTATCTCCCAGGGTTTTATCATCATCCTCGTAAAAACTGACAAGCGATTCCCATTCTTCCTCTTCCGCGAGATATTCCCTGATCTTTCTATCCAATTCTCCGATTTCATTTCGGATAATTTCCTTAACGTATGCAGGAGCCTCAGGAGTAGCGACCAGGTATTCCGAATATATCTCCTTTGCGCCCTCATAATCGAAGTCTTTGCCCTGGGCCTGACGCTTCATATCTTCCAGGTCTTTTTCATACTGGATTCTTTTCTGATACTTAACCTGCCATCCCTCTGCAGCGGAAGCCTGCTCCGTACCGCTGAATTTTTTAATAAAATCGCCGCACAACTGAATACATTTTTCCCAGTCTCTCTGGCTTTCACACCCCTTAAGCTCTTTTTTCAGCGCGTCATAATACGCTCCGATCATATTTGATATTAATTTTTTTACATCATTGATATGCCTGCCTTCCGGGTATTTTTCAAAATATGCCTTATACGCTTCGATCTTCTCCGCAAATCCCTTCTGACCAAGTGACCTCAGGGCTTCATAATCCCTTTGCTCAATCAGTGCGGGAATCTCATCTGTTTTTTTTCTGTTTTTTTTGACACGGGCACTCTTAGGATACTTTTTCGCATACCATTCATAAACCGATTTCATTTCCTCAAATTTCTTTTCCGCATACAGGGCTTGGGCCTTACTTTTGGTTGCCTTGAAATCCCGCTCCTCTATCTGCTTACGGATATTTCTGAGCTTATTTTCAAAGGTCACGGCATATTCGGTTTCCCCGTAACGATTCACAAAATCCTGGAGCGCCTTCTCTTTCTTTTCAAGCACCTGTTCCTTTTCCAGGGTAACAAGTGCGTGCTGATAAGCGTTTTTAAGACGATTGGCCCGGATAATACGGCCGGAAATAACAGTACCGCTGACAATGATGAGAATCGAAGCAACCATCGCGCTGACGAACACCCAGAAGCTTTTTTTCCTGGGATTGAATTCTACTTCCCATTTTTCCAGGATAAGCATTCTCTTCTTTTCTATGATCAGCGGTTTCTTCTTCTCCTTGATAATCCATTTCTCTTTCTGACAGTATTCCCTGATGTAATTATACGCCTCTTCAAGATCCATACCGATTGTAAGGGCTGTTCTGAGAAGAATGCTGAGATACTCATCCCGGATTTTTCCATCAATTCCCGCTGCATTGATATCTGTGTTCAGTTCAGTGAGACGGGATCGTGCCAAGGTCAGATCATATGCTTTCCGGTTCTCCTTTGACTTGAAAATTACAATACAATGCCCTGTCAGAGCACCGCTGGCAGTGGTGTTAGCGTCCTTCTGACCGATTTTCCGGATTTCCATCTCCTTTTCCCTGGCTTTCTCCTGAAGGCCTTTCAGATCAGACTGGGGGGAACGTCCGAGAAAATCATAAAGATTCGATTTTCCGATAATTCTCAAATTGTCATTAATGAGCTTCTCAAGGGTCTTCTCAATGGTTCTGACTGTCTTTGTCCCGGGACTGACTTCCTTCTTGATGGGGCATTTGGCTCTCATGAGAATTTCAGGCTCATCCATAGCAAACAGTTTTGCCAGCCGGGTCGTTTCTCCTTCGGTAATGTATCCCTTCTCAGTACACAATCGGATACCGTTATCAAGTTCCGAAGCAATCTCTTCTCCTGTCTTTTTGATCCATTCACGGATCTTATTCTGTCCGATCGCATGCTGCTTTGCCAGTTTTACGATTTTCTTCTCGCCGATATCCCCCTTTCTCATAAGGTTTCGGATATCCCTGTCGATCTTAAAAAATTTTTCCTTCTTTTTCAAGCGGCCGCTGACTTTATTCTCATCAGCGGTATGCATCTTTGCCAGCTTGGCTATTTCCTTCTTCGTAACAGTCCCTTTGGCCATAAGAATGCTGAGATGCCTGTCGATATTTGAGAATTTTACCTTCTCCTTCTCACCGCGCATTTCTTTTGCACGCAGGGCCTCCTCCTGCCGCAACTCGTCATCTGTCATAATTTTTCGGATATCAGGAATCAGGCTGATATATCTCTTAGAAAGAATGGCCTTTGTAGGATGGTTGCGGTTACGACTCCATTCTGTCTGTTTTTTCTTTATCGCTTCTTCGATGATTTTAGGATCATTTTCCGGAGGATCAAAGGGAAGTTCGAGAAGCAGGTAGCAGTTTTCTTTCTCCATAGTTCACCTGTAAAAAGGCCTGAAAGATTTATTCATTCAGAACACTTCGATACTCAGAATGCCCGGATATCTTTATGATACCACAATACTCAGGTTTCGTTTTTTGGCTCTTTCAAATTCCTCGCCATAAATAACAGAACGGGTTTTCATAGCCGCTTTTACGGTGCGCCGGGATTCGGTGGGCTCCACAGCAGTAATCTCAAGCCGTCCCTCTTCGTTAAGTTTGAAAGTGATATCAATGGGGGTATCCGCCTCCAGTCTCCGGGGAAGCTCAAGCACCGCTGTTCCGATGACAAGGGCCTGCTCGGGCGGAGCAATGGTATCGCTGCTCTCGTTTTCCATAATCTGGATGGAAACAGCCTCCTGATCTTCAATGGCTGTGCCGAAGGTCTTTGTAATTGTGGTGGGAACATCCGTGTTTTTAAGGATGAGGTTAAAGACGACCTCCTGATCATTTGAGTCATGTGCGATAATTCCGAAGCTTTTACTCGTAACATTTTTGATTTTGACCTGGGCGCGCTGGATATCGGCAATACTGTAACCTGTATCCCCGGCCACAAGTTCCTCGACTTCTTCCAGTACATTTTCCAGTTCGATCTCATCAATATCTTCAACCTGCTCCAGGGTCTTACCTGTTTTTGCCGCCACCCGCTTCCTCATTCCTTCATTCAGGGATAATTTCCACGCGTAAATCGCAGCCCCTTTTGCTATAGCTTCATCAGGGTCAAACACTTTGGGGGGCACAGAAAACTCCTTTTTCATCCGGGCTGTAACCTGGGGCATCCGGGTGGCTCCGCCGACCAATATGATTTCATCATAGTTCCAGTAGCCTTTTTTCTTTGCCTCCTCAAGCATTTCGTATGTCAGGGCAACGGTTCTTTCGATCAGGTCCTGGGTAATTTCCTCGAACTTCTTCCGTTCCAGCATCACCTTGACTCTTTCACCGCCATGTGTGATCAGCACAGGGGTCTTATCCCTCTGGCTCAGGACCTTTTTTGCTTTTTCAGCAGAAAGGAGCAGATCCTGACAGGTATCAGGATCTTCCAGGATATCTTCATCAGTCTTGGTCTGATTCTGATACTCCTGCTGAAGAAACGCGACAATGCGGTCATCCCAGTCCTTTCCTCCCAGGTTGTGATCGCCGCCGGTACAGATAACTTCTATCGCGTTCGACTGGATGTCAATCATGGTAATATCAAACGTACCGCCGCCAAGGTCATAGACCAGTACAACCTTTTCTTCGCTCTCAATGGAACCATAAGCAATTGCCGCGGCAGTGGGTTCGTTAATAATCTGGCGGACATTGTATCCGGCAATCTCCCCGGATCTCCGGGTGGCCTCCCGTTCATTGATGCCGAAATACGCGGGACAGGTAATGACTACATCCGTAATCTTTCCCCCTGTATGCTGCTCGGCGTCTTGGATCACTTTCCGTATTATGAAACCGGAGATTTCCTCTGCCCTGAACGTTTTTCCGTCGTTTTCGAAAAGAAAGTCCGGTTCTCCCATGGCGCGTTTGACAAAACTTACCACTTCGTTGGGATATATCTTGGCGTTTTCTTTCGCAACTTCTCCCACTACCACATTATCTCCGTCAAAAAATACGACAGACGGTGTGATGCGCTGGTTATCAGAATTGGGGACAATAACAGGTTTGCCATATTCATCCACATACGCAACGGATGTATAAGTTGTACCGAGATCAATTCCGAAAATCTTTTTTGCCTGCTCGCTCATCGTAACTCCTTAAAAAGATGCCGGATGCCGGATGTCTGTGTTACATCCGGGTCTGTTGTGGTTTATTCTGCTTCTTCCTTATCCGTCTCCGCCGTAACGGGTCCTTTGTAAAGGTAAACCGCTACCATTTCCGGGCGGATCACTTTGCCATCCCACTCATAGCCCGGACGAAAACTTTTGACAACGGCCTTGTCTGCAGACTTATCCGAGGTCTCATGGGTCTTTAAAACTTTCTGCCGGGCTCCGTCAAATTTATTTCCAATCGTTCCGGTGTATGAGTCAATCCCCTGACGGTAAAAAATATCTTCCAGTTCCGGAGGGATCGTTTCAATCAGGTCGAGAAGTTTTTCCGCATCATTTTCAGAAGGCTCCTTAGTTCGGTAGTGGGCCGCAATCTTTTTTACATTATCTACAGTCTGAATCATATCCCTGATAACGGACTTCATAAATTTCTTAACGATATCTCCTTTATATTCCTGAAGTTCTTTATGGAGCTTATCAATCATTTTATCCTTGTGGACATCGTACTTGAATTTGCTCTCAAATTCCTGCCTGAGCTGCTCCAACTGCTCCTCAATCCGATCCAGCTTCAGGCCTGTCTCACCGGGTTCGAAATATGCCTCCGGAAGATAGCCAGCATCTTCCATTTCAAGATATGTTTCCTCATCTTCGATTTCAGGTTCTTCCTCCTCGGGTTCTTCCTCCGCCTCTTCCTGAAAGCGGTCCAGCGATGCTTCTCTGTCAACAATATCGCCGATGATGGATATGAATCCTGTTACCGTCTCCTGGGTATCCCGCCTGCAATTCCAGTCAACCTTCAATTCTATAATTCCGCCCCCTCTTTGTACATATTTTCCTATCCAGGGAAACGGGGCATATTCTCCCAATGCAATCCTTGTCAGATAGTCCGTCAACTCATTTCGTTCGGAATCAGATGCGAGCAGGTCCCAGATCTGCTTTCCCCTCAGTTCCCCTTCCTCGTATCCCAGGATCTGGTATTGAATCGAATTCATGAAAGTAATGTTTCCGTAAATGTCAATTTCCTGGATACCGTACAGATTTGTTTCGATAAGGGCCTGATAGCGTTCTTCAAGTTCGTGCAACGATTCCCTCAGTTCATTGTATTTGTCAATGAGTTGTTTCTGATCTCTGTCTTCATCATTCATTTTATTAATTTCCTACTCTCGGGAGTGGCCGGTATTGATAATAAACGATAAGCGTTCCTTTTCAATCGGAAAAATTATATGTTATAAGACGTATGGGTGTCAATGGAAAAGGTATCCGGGTTGCAGGATATCTCAAAATAAATGGATAATGCCCCGGCTATTGCAGAATATTAAAGTAGCTAATATTTTATATTCATAGATAATTCCGCTGCTGGATAAATTTTTCCTGCCAAAGAGAAAATATTCAAAAAAACAATATTCCATCCGGCAGTACCGGAACAAGGATAAATGACATTATAGAAATGATAAATACCGTTGGAAGGGATTTACGATTTCTGTAACTCACAAATCATAAATCGTAAATCACTCATGTTCCGGAAGTGGGAGTAACTTTTTTTCGGCAATAAGATTCTTTTTTCGTTTGCGCTCATTCCATTCATCAATTCGCCGGACAGATTCCATTATAATTTCCATTGTATTAATTGACTGTGTTATGTGCTCATCGAATTTTATCATGCAATCCTTATATTCAAAATATCCCTCTCTCCAAAAGAAAATTTCCAGCACAACTTTCTGAACCTGCTGGTGTATAACTTTTTTTAACGCGTCCCGGGTGACATACCCCATAGTCAGCAAAACCTCGCCGATCATTTTATTATTTTTCTGGGCTATCCTCAACGCATCATAAAGCCTTTTACGGGAAATCATCCTGTTGTGGTAGAGGAGTTGCCCCAGCCTGAGGCCACCGCTGTCGCTTGCAGCGATAATATCACCGTTTTTCAGGCAGATAACACTTTTTGTGTGAGGTCTGGCCACATGCAGAATACCGCTCTTGTCTTCCGAAGCCAGCATCTGCAAAACTGTGGCAAAATCCAATGTACCGAGGTTTCCTTTGAAGTCAGCATTAAACTCATCGTCTGGAGATCGGGCAGAAAGGTGAAACGGATTCCAAAGCATGTCCTGCTCTCTTGTATTCCAGATTGTTATTGCCTCTGCTTTACTTTTTTTTCCGGGTCCCATGGCACCACACTGACAACGCGCTGCAAAAGCCCCGTCAGTGCATGAATCAACGATGATCCCTTCCCTTCCGCAAAAAGGACAGGGCTTAAACTCTAGTGCTATAGATGACATAATTTTTACCGTGAAAATACACATCCCGAGATTTTTAAGAACTTCGGAATGTTATGTCCTGGATTTTACATGTGAATTTCGAGGATGCATTCCCAATTTCGACATCCCTTTGTTTGTCAGTTTAGCAGATCGGAAACTTTTGCAACCAGTGGATTCCGGGTTAAAACCGGAATACATCCGTTTTCCGATCTTTATATGAAAGTCCTGATAAAAATCCCCCGGCCCTTTGCGAATGATGAAACCGCTGAGACCGGGGCTATATAAGCTTCGCTACGCCCGCTTACGCTATGCCAGACTGTAAGCCGTTGCGATAAAAGGGCATTACGACAGAAATCCCTCCGGGGAATTTACAAGTTGCTGAACGAGATAAAAAAAGCAACTATAACTTTCTAAATATAAATACTATATAAGCCATGCTTTTACCAATAGTCAATATAATTCACACTGGCACTGACAAATATTTGCTTTTTAGTAAAAAATATGCTTTTTAAAGACAAAAAATTAATTGGCATCTTTCATAAAAGCTGAAAAGTGCAATTTTTCCGGCTGCAGAACAATTTTTCAAATTGTTCTGCATTCAGCAGATCGAAAAGTTTCGGGACACGCGAAATGCTCGTTCCCGCGCTTTGCGGGAATCCAGAAGGGAGGCTTCGCGTCCCTGTCCAAACTTCGGGATTTATCAATATAGGCGAGCATCTTTACCATCTGCTGATTCCAATCAATTCATAGTCAGTAGATCGAAAAGTTTAGGGATTTCCCAATAAATAAAATACCCGTTGCTGCTCGCGGGGGATTGACAAATCCCCCGCGGGTTCGGATTTGTCAATCCGAACCGAGCAACAGAGGGCAGTTCCCCGAATCGGGTATATTATTTATTTGGAGTTCCCTTACGCAATGCCAGACTGCAAGTTTCATATAAAAATCGGAATCCACTGTTTGCAGAAGTTTTCGATCTACTGATAGCTAATAACTGATGATCAATTAAAATCAGTCAATTATCAATTTACATCGTAATATGCATAAAAAGGATAACATAACAGAATCTTCTGTCCCCCTGATCCTGGCCCCGGCCGGGAATAAAGCATCTTTTCTGTCAGCGCTGGCAGCAGGGGCGGACGCGATCTATTGCGGGCTGAAAAGCTTTTCCGCTCGCATGGAGGCCAAAAATTTCTCTGTGGAAGAACTGATACCCCTGGTACAGTTGGCTCATGAAAAACAGAAGGAAGTTTATATAACCTTAAATTCCCTGGTAAAGCCGGATGACCTTGATCCCGCTGGAAGGCTTTTGGACAGGTTAAACCGGCAGGTAAAACCGGATGCCATCATTATCCAGGACCTGTCCCTTCTGCAACTGGTCAGACAGACAGAATTTTCAGGTGATATTCATCTGTCAACACTGGCGGCTGTGAGCTTCCCCTCTGCTTTGGAAATGGTAAGGAAAATACGGGGGGTAAATCGGATTGTGCTGCCCAGGGAACTTAATATTGATGAAATCAGGGCAATGGCCCAGGCTTGCCCCCGGGGGCAGGAACTGGAAGTGTTCGTGCATGGTGCCCTGTGCTACGGGATTTCAGGAAGATGTTACTGGAGCAGCTATATGGGAGGGAAAAGCGGGCTTCGGGGCAGATGCGTTCAGCCTTGCAGAAGGCTTTACCAAGAAAATTTCAGAGCAGATACAACACGGAAACGGAAAGGAAAGGATGCCCGAATCGGAACTAAGGAACGAAAAGGGAAAAGATTTTTTTCCTGTCAGGATCTGAGCCTGGATGTTCTGGTAAAAGTTCTTTTATCCATACCTGAAATAAAAGTCTGGAAAATCGAAGGCCGCAAAAAGGGCCCTCATTATGTCTTTTACACGGTCAAAGCCTATCAGATGCTGAGAGATCAGGGAAATGACCCTCAGATGAAGAAGGCAGCTATGGGGCTTCTTTCCCGGGCCCTGGGCAGACCCGGAACCCACTATTATTTTTTGCCCCAGAGACCTCAGAACCCTTTAAATATAAACGCTCAGACCGGCTCCGGACTTTTCATCGGAAAGGTGAAGGGTGAAAAACAAAATCCCTGCCTGATTCCCAGGGAGGAACTTTTACCCGGGGATGTCCTGCGCATCGGGTATGAGGATGAATCATGGCACTCTGTTCAGAAAATCACCAGGTATGTGCCGAAAAATGGTCGGTTTAACCTTAAATTATCTTCCCGGAAACAGCCATCAAATGGCGCACCCGTCTTCCTGACGGACCGCCGGGAAAAAGCCCTTAATGAATTATTAACCCGGCTTGAAAGAGAATGCAAGGACCCGCCCCCGGCGCCTGATTCTGATTTCCATGCCGGGAAATCGAAAAAAGGGGGAATCCGGTTAAAAAGAAAACAGATCCCTTCCGAACTTACTGTAATAAGGAATCCGGGCAAAGCAAAGCTTAAAAAACAGACCGGCATATGGCTGTCAGAAATCGTTAATTCCCGCTTCCCGGTTCTCAATTCCCGGTTTATATGGTGGTGGCTTCCCCCGGTGATCTGGCCAGAAGAAGAAAAGAAATGGAAATCCCTGATTGATTCTGCTTTAAAAAAAGGAGCGCGGGATTTTGTCCTGAATGCCCCTTGGCAGATGGCTTTCTTCGGGGCAACGAAAGATCTGAATTTCTGGGCAGGGCCGTTTTGCAATTTGTCAAATGCACTGGCTATCCGTACAATCGCGGACTTCGGATTCTCCGGGGCTGTCGTCAGCCCGGAACTGGGACGGAAAGATTACCTGCAACTGCCGGAACAAAGCCCCCTGCCCCTGGGGATCGTTATTTCAGGAAACTGGCCCCTGTGCATTTCCCGTATCTTTCCGGAAAATCTGAAAACAGGCGTTCCTTTTACCAGTCCCAAAGGAGAGCAGGGATGGGTCAGCCAATACGGTTCCGAAGTCCGAATATATCCCAACTGGAAACTGGATATAAGCTCTGAAAAAGAGAAACTCCGTAAAGCGGGATACCGGCTTTTCATTGACATCATTGAGCCGATACCGGAGAAGGTGAAAATTAAGAAAAGGCCCGGTATGTGGAATTGGGAACTGGATATCCTTTGATGTGTTTTGTATTTAGTGTTTGGTGTTTTGCTATCTGCTCCGGCTTTCCTGCCTCGTTGTGAGTGGGCGTATTTATAGTTGGGGGAGTGTTTTCAGTCCCGGAGGACTTCTGAAAATAGCCCGGCAATTCATTGCCGGGTGAGTGTTCCTGATCATCACAGTCCCGGAAGGACGACTGAAAAGCTTTCAGTCCCTCCGGGACTGAAAAAAACGGGGATATCATCCCGGCAATAAATTGCCGGGCTATTTTCAGAAGTCCCTCCGGGACTCCCCCAAGTTGTAAATGCGCCCGTTGTGAGCGGCAGATCATGGATGACTAAAAACCAAACACCAAACACCAAAACACTAAAAACCAAACACACACTTTTTAGTTGAAATAATCTGACAAAGCCTTTAAACTGGATAGAAATCAGGGTAATGAAATGCAAAAAATAAACAAGGGGGATTTATGAAGAAAACTATTGTATTCACAGCATTTATTATGCTTTCATTGTGGAGCGCTGGAACATTGACAGCAGGAATTCTCGGTGATGTTGACAAGGACGGGAGGGTTAATGTTAAAGAGGCGGTTCACGCGCTGCAGGTAACATCAGGTGTCAGGGACAGCGAGTCTGAGTCCTATATCATTGTCTGGAAAGGAGACTGGGATCCGAATGCCAAAGAATATCAGAAGCAGGATGCTGTTCACTACGACGGCACAAGCTATGTCTGCATACTGAACCATGTGCCGTCAGGCTCTGAGACACCGCCGCTTGCCCCGGGTCTGTGGAATATTATTGCCGCGGGTCAGAAAGGGGACAATGGGGAAAAAGGAGATCCGGGTGAAAAAGGGGAAAAAGGTGAAGCAGGAGACAAGGGAGATCCGGGACTCCAGGGAGATACAGGGCTTCAGGGTCCCCCGGGGCCCAAAGGTGATACCGGCCCCCCGGGGGCTTCCCCGTTTGAACTGGATGAAGGTGATGCATATTTCACCAGCGGCAATGTCGGGGTCGGAACAACCATCCCCGATTACAAACTGGACGTAAAAGGTGATATCAATATCACCGGCAACTACAGAGTCGAAGGCAGTCCCGTGCTGACAATAAACGAAAACAATGCCTTTGTGGGTTCGGAATCAGGTAAAAATAACACCTCAGGGGTTTCCAACACTTTTATCGGAAACGGCGCCGGCAAGAAAAATACAACGGGCAGTTACAATACTTTCATCGGGCAGCACAGCGGTTACAGCGCCACCATCGGCAATAATAACACATTTATAGGTCACTATGCAGGCTACAATAACACCGGGGAAGGCAATGTCTTTATCGGGAACAGGGCAGGATATAACGAACTTGAATCAAACAAACTCTATGTTTCCAATTCAGATACTGCAAATCCGCTGGTTTACGGGGAGTTTGACAGCAATACCCTGTCCGTAAACGGCCGCGTCGGCATTAACACCCGGGCTTATGAAAATCACAGCCTGTATGTGAACGGCAGCATGTACGTGAACGGTGACGCCTATACCACAGGGGATGCCTGGTCAGCCTCTGACATTCGCTGGAAGAAAAACATCCGTCCGATTCAGAATGCCTTGGAAAAAGTATTGCAGTTGCAAGGGGTTCGATATGAGTGGGAAACCGATGAATATCCGGACACGGGGTTTTCCGAAGGCGAGCAGATCGGACTCATTGCCCAGGAACTGGAGCCTGTTCTCCCTGAACTCGTAAAAACGGATGATGACGGTTACAAATCCGTTTCTTATGAAAAACTTGCCCCGGTACTGATAGAAGCGATCAAAGAACAGCAGTCCCAGATAAAGGAACTGCGGACGCAGGTTGAAGAATTGAAAAATAAAATCAGATCATTGGAAAAATGATCACATGTCCGTGGTCAGTTGCAACTGACCACGGACAACTGACAACTGACAACGGACCACTTATAAGGATTTACCCCATGATCATAAAATGTGAAAAATGTCCGGCCGCTTTTAACGTCAGTGACAGCCTTATCAAGCCAGAGGGGGCCAAATTCCGATGCTCAAGATGCAAGCATATCTTTACCGTATATCCTCCCCGGCAGCCTGCCCCGCAGGTTAAGCAGATAAGCCAGCCAGCCCGGACACAGCAGCCTGCCCAGACAGGGATTCCCCATAGCCAGACTTCTGTAACCCAGTTCAAACCTCTTGTTGCAGAAGGCGTTCCCGACCTCCCCGCACCGGATATCGAATTTGACAGCGGGGGGGATACATTAACAATTGTCGAATTCTCAGAAGATGCTTTTGACACAATCAACGCAACCGAACAGCGTTATATGCAACTGGGAACAATCGGCAAAGGCGGGATGGGGGAAGTGATCCTGGCCAAGGATACCCAGCTCCTTCGTAAAGTAGCAATAAAAGTCCTTAAAAAAGAAGTGGCTTCAGCAGCAGCGCTGAGCTTTTTTATCCGGGAGGCCCAGATCACAGCCCAGTTGGACCATCCCAACATTGTCCCGCTTTACACGGTCAAACCGCCCGAAGGTGATGAAAAAAATGTCTCCTTCATCATGAAGCTCATCAAGGGCAAAACCCTGCTTGAAATCATGAACAAAGCCAGAGCCGCGTATGATGACAACCCCAAGGCAAAACTTCCCCAGGAACTGAGCCTCAGAAACCGCTTGGAGCATTTTCTCAAAGCCTGCGACGGGATTACATATGCACATCGCAAAGGGGTGGTCCACCGAGACCTCAAACCTGCTAATATAATGGTAGGGCATTATGGCGAGGTTTATGTCATGGACTGGGGCATTGCAAAGATGCTCAAAGATGACGAGCAGGCTCCCACATCCCAGAACAGGATTCTTGCAGGCAGCATGCTCAACTCAGAAGAAACAGATATCACCGCTAGGCCTGAGGGCGTTGTAGGCACCTTGAGCTATATGTCCCCTGAACAGGCTAACGCGGACCCCGGTGTAAGCACAGCCAGTGACGTTTTTTCAATGGGAACCTTGTTGTACGAACTGATAACACTGAGACCCGCGCGAAAAGGAACTGCCAAACAGAAAATGGACTGGGCAAAGGGCGGCTATATCAACCGCGTGGTACATATGCTGCCGGATAAGAAAATAGATCCGGAATTGAAAGCTGTTATTCATAAAGCCATAGAAACCGAACCTCATAACCGATATCCCAGCACGACTGCCATGGCCGATGATATACGTTGCTACCTGAGAGGGGATGAAGTATCGGAACTGCCGGACAATCTTCCCCGGAAAGTGCTGCGCTGGATGGGCAAGCACCGTCAGCTTACCCTGATCCTGCTCCTGGGGATTCTCCTTATTTCTTCGGCCGTCACGATCTGGGGACTTCAACGGGAGAAAGCAGCTCTGAAGATAGCACAGATCAGGGAAAACCGATTTTCCCAACTGCAGGCCGCTGTATCTGCCCAGGCGCATTATATTGACAGCCACTTTCTCCGGCTTGAGGACCTGGCTGCGGGTCTGGCTGAAAATGCCATGTATATGATTCAGGACGCGCCTTCCAACAAGGAAAATTTCTACTGGCTGGAGGATTTCCAGATCCCTGCGAAGGCTCCCCCTGATCTGAAATATTCACGTCTGTATAAACGCCCTGTAAGTATCGAATACCCGGTTGTGAAAACATCACCCGGGGTCAGAAGGGAAGATGTGAAAAAACTTATGCGGAGGCTGGCTCCGCTCAGACATCATTTCCGCAGAACCGTACTGAACAGCCGTCCCGGGTTCGCACCGATTACGGAAGAGGAAGCCCGCCGGCTGCTTACAGTCCACGGCCTTCCCATTCGCTGGGCATTTATAGGTTTGGAAGCCGGGGTTATGTACTCCTATCCCGGCAAAGGATCATACGCACCGGAATACGATCCCCGGATCCGTCCCTGGTACAAGCTGGGCGCCCACAAACACGGGATGCAGTGGGGAAATCCGTACGCGGATATCCAAGGACTGGGGCTGGTGCTGCCCTGTGCCATATCCCTTTATGATAAAAAGAATGAATTTTACGGTGTACTGGGTATGGATGTAACCTTCAGCGATATTATCCAGGATAACCTCACAAGGGAGGGAGCCGTGGGGGTCATAGAAAGCTTTCTCTTAGATGAAAGAGGACGGATTGTGGTCAGAAGCCAGTTGGATGTGGATGTCGAAGAAGATACCCATGACCCGGGACTAAGTCTGACGCCTTTCCATGTCAGCGAAGTAACAGAAGCAATTCTCAACGGGGAATCGGGCCTTCGGGAAACCGAGCGTGACGGGGAATCCTCACTCATCGTATTTTACCAGATGAGTTCATTAAAATGGTATTATGTTGAGGAAGTGGACACTGCCGCCATACTCCGGTCGCCTGAAAAATAGTCGGCAGTCTGGCAGTCTGGCAGTCTTTCAGTCTTTCAGTTGGCAGTCTTTCAGTCTGTCAGTTATAAAGGAGTTTATGAATCGTTGTGCAACTGCCGACTGCCAACTGCCAACTGCCGACTGGCAACTGCCGACTGGCAACTGACAGACTGACAGACTGCCGACTGACAACTATGATTTCTGCGCCGGTTTGAATGTCAGGGTATAAAGATTTTCTTTCTTGAAAAATACCTGTTCGACTTCATAATTCTGATCAGATGCCAGATCCGTTACCACCCTGATCTTGGGATCGCCTGTATCCTTATGAATACCGACTCGTATCCTCCGGATGAACCTGCCCCTGACTTTGATCTTACGTTTTATACCCGCGGCAAGCTGCAGGCCGAAAAAGTCGCAGACTACTTTTGGGACGCCCTCCTCAAGTACAAAGGTTTCAGGGGGATAGAAGCCGTTTAACACAAAAATAACTTTTTCTTCCCCTTCTGACGTCACATCTGTCCGGATTTCTTTAATTTTACCGGAAACCCTGTCAGTTGGCTCCGGATTATATGGGGAAAAAAGTTTCTGATGGGACCAGCCGGTGGCTCCGTTACCAAGCTGTATGCGGTACCAGTTTCCTTTTGTTTCGATTACCGACACAGTCTCTCCCCGTGTCAGCTTGTGTTTTATATCAGATGAAAGGGACGGGGCTTCCCTGACACGGCCCGATGAGGTTTTCAGCGTCACCTTTTTTTCAATAATGGATTTTTCAACAATGGGTTTTTCAACAATGGGTTTTTCAACAATGGGTTTTTCAACAATGGGTTTTTCAACAATGGGTTTTTCAACAATGGGCGGGGTTACGGAGCCCTGTTCTGGCTCCCGGGATCCCTGTTTCAGAAAAATATCCTGGTTAACCCAGCCCACGCGGTCGTCCGGAAGTTTCACAATACACCATTCATCTTTATAATGAATTACTGTCACGCTGTCACCTTCCTGTAATTTATCAATTACCAGCGCGGCAGAGCTGGGTTTTTCATACAGATTGCCGGCAGATTTTATATGTTCCGGTGTATCAGATACTGCAGGAACCCCGTGAGATACATCTGCGGGCATCAGGCAGGTGAACGCGGCTGCAAATATCACTATAAAAAACCCGGTTACGGTAACAGGAAAAATTTCATAACGCTGTGCCTTCATTCTATCTCCTTCGGTTTGTGGAATGTTTCATGAATAATAAAAAAATAACCTCTTGATTTAATAATGCTTCTCCGGTATAATGAATAAATATTGTGAAAATATATGGGAACTGTCACATAAAAACCCGTATTATAACTTGTTTGTGTTATAACTCGACAGTCATAAGTTCTCTGAAGCCGCTGTTCTGAATCCCCCTTTTTTAAAGGGGGATTCAGGGGAATTTCAGCAGGTCGGGGGAAATCCCCCCGGCCCCCTTTAAAAAAGGGGGGGAGTTTCCCGGTGAGTTATTTCAGCTATTTATGAGAACTTACGACTCACGAGGTTATAATGAATAGCTGTAAAGTGGATTTTCATGTGATGCTTCCCATATGGAAATTTGGGCATCCTTCATTTGTCAGTTTACTGCAGAACGATTTTTCAAATCGTTTTAAACAATTTGAAAAATTGTTCTGCAGCCGGAAAAAGTGCAAACTACTACACCACTTTTTAAGTTCGCCCCCCCCTTTTTTAAAGGGGGACGGGGGGATTTTATGTTACAAAAAAGGGTGTTGCGGCAGAAATCCCCCCAGGCCCCCTTTAAGAAAGGGGGACGAACTTACAAGTTGATGAACTACTTTTCAGCTTTTATGAAGGATGCCGAAATTTGTTCTTTTTATAAAATATTAGCTTTTCAAAATCAACAAATTTCAATGCCGGGTTTTTAACTTCAAACTTAACTCTTGCAAATAAAAATCGGATTAGGTAAAAGTTTAGACAGAGCCCCCGCTTTGCAGTTTTTAAGCGGAAAAATTAAATATTTTCTGCTCACAGGGAGGGGGTGCTGATAAAGATCGGAGATCCGTACAGAACATAACGACTTGATATGAAATCTTAAACTAATCTGAAACCTGTGGATTAAGAGTGCGGGGATTCCGTGTGCAGCCATTTTTATGGAATATGAACTGAAAGACTTCGGAGTTTATTTTCACGGTAAAACATGTAAAAGATTAAAATTTTTATCATAACCGTTCAAAACAGGGAGATAAAATATGCTACAAGATCTTTATGAGTTTAAAAAAGATCTCGGCAAGCGGGGGGTCTTTTTCTGTTTAAGCGGACCTATTTCCCAGAATCTGGTGGCAGAAATAGGAACAACGCTGGAACAAAAAATGACGCTGGAAGAAACCAGCAAAGCAACTGTCCTCAGGGTTTTCTCCACAGTGGTAGAAAACGCCCAGAACATTATCCGGTATTCTGATGAAAAGGAAGAAGAACTGAGTCTTGGCATTATCGCGGTCGGTCATAAAAATTCTCATTATTTCGTGTTGTGCGGAAATATGGTGGAAAACACCAAAATTACAAGGCTGACCGATAAGCTTACAAAGCTGCAGGATATGAACAGGGACGAGCTGAAAAAGGAGTACAGGAAGCGTCGCAGGGAGCCTCCGCCCCCGGACAGTATCGGTGCAGGACTCGGATTCATTGATATGGCCAAAAAAGCCAGCGAACCGATTGAATTCGACTTTAAGAAGATTAACGAAGATTTTTCCTTTTTTTCCATGAAAATTGTTATTTAGGAGGATAATAATGGAGAGTTTGATGATTGAGGCCACAAAATATACCCCAGAAATCTCTTTTGACTGCAATAATCATGTCCTTGACATTAAGGGTAAATCTTACCCGGAAAATACATCAGTATTTTATCAGCCTATATTCGAATGGCTGGAAGAATATCTCTCAAGTGATGAGACCCAGGAAGTCACCGTCAACATGGAACTGATTTATTTCAACAGCAGTTCATCAAAAGTGCTGATGGATTTCTGTGACAGGTTGGATGAAGCAGCGGAAGACGGGAAGAAAGTCACCGCCAACTGGTTTTATGAAGAGGATGACGAAGATGCCTTGGAATTCGGGGAAGAATTTCAGGAAGAACTTGAATCCGTTACATTTAACTTGGTTGAAAAAGCTCCTGACAACGAATAATGCTGCAAAACTTCTTAAACCCGTTAAAAGTCTGATTTCACGCAAATCCGGCATGTTATAATTATCAATGTGAATGATAGTAAGGCGTAAGGATTTGCTGACGCTGGGAGCAAACATGGAAAAAGAGAGTTCCATTTTTTCTAAGGAAGAGGAAGTTTTAAAAAGCGCTGAAACACTGTTAAAGCAAAATGAGGTTGATCAGGAGAACTTTCTTTCGGAATATAAGACACTTTTAAAGCATTACAAAAAACTTCTTCGCCAGACCAAAACGGTAACACGGGTCAGTGACAATCAGCAACGGAAGCTGAACAGAATCCTGGAACGGCTGGGCCGGTATGTTTCTTTTCAGTTGTTCAAAAAGATCACTCATGAAAAGGGGAAACTTGAAATAAAGACCCAGCGGAAAAAACTTACCGTTTTCTTTTCAGATTTGCAGGATTTTACTTATACGAGCGCCCATATGGAGGGAGAAGCCTTGTCAGAGTTTCTGAATTCCTACCTCGAAATCATGACTCAGATTGTCATAAAGTGGGGAGGAACTCTGGACAAATATATGGGGGACGCTATCATGGTATTCATAGGAGACCCTGAATTTACTACCGACGAAGACCACGCGCTGCGCTGTGTGAGCATGGCAATAGAAATGCGTGAAAACATGAGGGATCTTCAGAAAAAATGGTATGAACTGGGTTATCAGGAGCCTCTGCACTGCCGGATGGGAATCGCTACCGGATACTGTACGGTCGGAAATTTCGGTTCATCAGAGAGAATGGATTATACCATTATAGGTACACCCGTTAACCTTGCATCAAGATTGGAAACAGCAGCAGAGAAGGATGAAATCTATATCAGCCACGAAACATGGGGGTATGTAAAGGATAAGATCATATGCGAGCCTCCGAAAGAGTTACATCTGAAAGGATTTCACCAAAAGATACTGTCACATAAGGTTATCTCCCTGAGAAAAGAAGGCGAGGACAATATATTTGCCATGAATGATGAAGAAAAAGGGGTGAATGTAAAGATAGATTTTTCGAAAATCCCTAAAGAAGATATAGAATTAATTATTGAGAGACTGGGAAACGAATTAAAATCTGAAAATCCGAACCCGGCGGAAACAGTCTCGGAATAACCCGAACAGCCCTTCTGTTTTTTCAACCTCCGATATCATATCAGGGAACGGAAATTTTTATCAGGCAAAATCCATGCCAGAAAAAAACTGAATCAGAATACAGGTGTTATCATGAATATCGCACTGAAAATGCCGGCACCCTCGTTTTTTGCTGATGCACATGATCGTCCGGGGTGGATTCCGCCTGACATTGTCCGTAACTGGGATACGAACCCTTATGCCTATCAGACCGAGGAGGAACTCATGCCTGCCGGCGGACTTCACGGAAAAATACTTGCCTATATCATGGAAGTTCTGAGAGACTTTCTTGAAAAACAGGGGCTTATGCTCCTGATGGATACATTCCTGCTTTACCGGGATATGAACGGAATCAGACAGCGGATTTCCCCGGATTTGCTGCTGATGCCCTTCCGCGCTTTCCCGCCGTCCTCGTATGATACGGATAACGAACACCCTCCGCTGGCTGTCGTGGAGGTCACATCCCCCAAAAGTCATCTGAAAGATCTGAAACAGAATGTTTCCTTTTATGCAGGTCTGGGAGTTACGGCATATCTTGCCGTTGATGCTGTCACTCCCCGTTCCCGGCTCCGGGACCAGATCGGGTTGTACCTGTGGCATGACCCCGGAAGCGGGATCTGCCTGACGCGTCCTGACAGCAAAGGGTGCCTGGTGATTCCGGAGATGAAAGTCACCGTAAAAGCAAGGGGACAGGAACTGATCTTTGCAGACAGCGTTACAGGCCGGAGATTGCATGATGCAGGACAACTGCGGAAGATGACAGCAATGGCACAGAAACAGGCGAAACTGGCACAGCAACAGGCGAAACTGGCACAGCAACAGACGGAATTGGCACAGCAGATGGCTGCCAGAGATCGCCTGCGGGCTGAACTTCTGGCAGAAAAACTCCGGTCAATGGGGATTGATCCAGACGAATTAACATCTTAAAATCAGCAGATCGGAAAAGTCCCGCAGAGGAAGGAGTGCAAAAGTAGAGCGAAGCGGTTTTTTTGCATTTTCCGATGCTTTCATGTTTCATTTCGATTCCTGCCTTACTGCCTGAAATATAATGGGATTATCTTACTGATGCTGATTCGGAGTGAAATCTGACCGGTTTTGCGGGGAAAATCCGACTGTTACCGATAGGTTCAGGGACTGTGCATGTTTTTTCCCTCCCCTGATTTTTTCTTTTCTGTGCCGCTCTATTTTATCATACTTAAAAATTGCAAGCCATATATCGGCGCTGAAAAATTTGCCTGATTGCGCTTCGCCTGACTATTTTTATGAGATATTGATTAAAACATGACGAATTTTATAACTTCGGCGAGGAGAAATTGCCTTATTTTTAACTTCTGCAAGGTTATTTTCCCGAATTTGTGGTAGTAAAGACGCACCTCTCCTCTAAGTTTTCACGTCACTTATTTCACATTCCCCCGAATTTAGTGGTAAATCTGTAACTATTTGATATTGCCGGTAGTAAATTTTGATAACGCCAGGGCATTCCGCTGCCAGCTTATAAAAAATCAGCAAGTTATAACGGACTGATTTTCATTCAGAAAAATTTACCAACCACTGAATCCGGGGAATCTGATGACTTATTTTCAATCGGGGCTGATCTTTAAAAACTAAGGAAAACCCGGCAAAGCAACAGACTCCTCTATCTCAAGCCATTTCGATTTGAAGAAGAAATCTTTTTCCAATTTTAAAATCCGTTGTCTGCCTCTGTATATCATTTTGCCAGGTACACGAATCAGAAACAGTCTTATGGTATTCGGCTCTTCTTTGAAACCTCTGGCAGTATTAATCCGCATCATCCGTACCATCAGGTTATACGCCAGGATACAGACCTGAAAAATTGCAGAATCGGCCCGGAAGCCATCAGTCAGAATGCTGCATGCTGCCATCTGATTTTTACACCGGTCAATCCGGTTCTCACTGGCAGAGCGTTTACCATAATATTTGTGAGTTTCCCACGGACTTTTTTTCATATCGGAGACATAACAGAAGTAATGGTATTCGACTTTCGGGACAGGAAGCAATTCTTCTTCACTTTCATATTCGATTACTTGGCGAACAGCCACAAACCGACGGGGTCTGTTCCAACCTTTACATTGGTATTCAAATTCAGATGATTCAAATCCGGGACGGTTTTTTTATCTTCTTCCGTTTCTGCTTTTCAAGAAGGGCAATCAATCCTTTCATTTTGACTCTGATGGTATATCCGCAATGTTTTTTTCCAAAAGTTCCAAAAGTTTGCCATTAAAAAAAGCACTGTCCGCCCTGACAAAAACTTTCCATACTCTTTTAGGAATTTTCTCAGAACATTCCTTCATAAATTCAACACAACCGTTTGAAGAATAGGCACTGCCAGTCCGAAACCGGCTATGGAGACACTCACGGTTTTCTGCAACAAAGCAAAGAAGGGGATGATAACTCTTCTGTCCTTTTTTTTTCGGATTAAATCCTTCGGCAGCACCTTCCTGTGAACCAAAAACTCCTCTTACTGCGGAATCCGTGTCAGAAGTGATTCGGCCAAACCACTTTTTCCCCCATACTTTTTTCCTGACAACTGATTCAACTTCAGAAAGCTCATTACAGTTGCAATGAGTGAATAATTTAAAAATCCGGCCAAATGAACTGTCCGCAGGGAATTTTTCCCAATTAAAAAGTGTCCGAATTACTGAGTCGGCACGGATTATCACCACATGACTCATATGTCTGGCTCCGGCAAGCACTGCCAGAATCAACATGATGATAACATCTTTCGCCTGATAGTCTGCATTGGAGCCCGAACTATGCTGATACGGCAGCCAACCTTTTTTATAAAGCGACCAAAGTTGCGTTGCCGGTAAGGTTTTTAGCTGTAAATTCCACTTTAACATTTTTCATCATTTTGGTGAACTCCTTTTTGTATTAAAATTCAACCCAATATATTATATTTTCAAAGAATTGTCTATAAATTATTTGTAAGGCTTGCAATTTTTAAGTTGTATGCAATAATGCCCGGGTTGCACAGAAAAATTTTTCGAATGCGGAGTGCAAAGCTTTGCACTCCGTAAATTTATCACCCTGACATTATTTCTGAAACAAAGCACTCAGAGAAACGGATCATATATACCCGAACCAGAACTGCTTTAACTGATCAAAATTCCCCCTGACGTCGTCTGCCCCGGAGATGATATCCCCGTGACCCGGGAGTATCCATTCCGCATCCAGTTCCGAAAGCCTTGTTATACTTTCTTTGAGAATCGAACCGTTTCCCCCGGGGAGATCGGTTCGCCCGAGTCCTTCTCTGAATACCACATCCCCTGTAAATAATGCCTTCTGCTCGGGCCAATACAGGGAAACAGAACCGGGAGAATGGCCGGGGGTATGGATAATTTTAAAATCAATACCATTGATGGAAAGTTCTCCTTCCTTCAGGAAGAAATCAGGAGCTATCATCTCCGGTCTGATACCAAATGCCCGGACATATTCATCCATAGATTCGATCATTTGCCAGTCTGTTTCATGGATTGCCGTCAGGGCAGGCTCGTCGTCGAATAACTGAACCGCCTCAATATGATCCGGATGGGCATGTGTGCATATGACTACCCCGATATCCTCAAGTCCGATTCCCAATTCCGAAAGGTTTTTATGAACATGGTCAAACAGGTCCGCGTGACCGGGATCAATGAGAACTCGGGTGGGTCCGTCAATCAGATAAGTATTGCAATTATTTTTGGTCATTGATTCCCACATAAATCCGTAGAAATTATCAAATATCTGCATCATCATACTCCCAAATAACAAATCGCAAGCACCAAATTCCAAATAAATTCAACTTATAATGCCACGAAGGCACAAAGGCACCAAGCTTCACGAAGGTTCTTTGTGTGTCTTTGTGGCATTATCTGTCTGTGTTCTCTTCGGTTAAAGAAAAGTTGCACATGGCGTAAATTCCAAATTTCAAAACCCCGACATCATGAACGGTTTGAAAATTTTGAATTTTAGTCATTGGGATTTATTTGTCTTTTGTTGTTATTTTATTTGTCTTTTGTAATTTATTTCTTCAAGAACCTGAATAAGCATCCCCGGTTTCAACTGGATATATTCCCCGTCCTGTGTGGTAATGCCGATCTCGTGATGTCCGCAACAATCGCATTTGCGGGCAGTAACAACACCCCTGGGCAGATTTTCATGGTCTTGTCCGGTTATTTTCCTCATGATTTTAGTCCTGCCACCCTGTCAAGGAGAATGTGAGCCACTGCATCCTTCTCCATAACAGGGAGGGCTTCTTTTGTGCCGTTCCTGTAAAACAGCGTCACCTGGTTGGTATCTGTTCCGAAACCTGAATCCGGACGGCTCACAAGGTTTCCTGCGATAATATCAAGATTTTTTTCAGCAAGCTTCTTTCCAGCGTGTTTCTCAAGTTTCTCTGTTTCCGCCGCAAACCCCACAAGAATCTGATCCTGTTTCCGCCTGCCGAGTTCTTTCAGGATATCCTGATTTTTTTCCAAATGCAGAACCTTTTCATCATCAGTCCCTTTCTTGACCTTCTGGTCCGCCATTTCTTTAGGGCGGTAATCAGCAACAGCCGCGGTTTTTATGACGATGTGCGAATTCTCCATATTGTCAAACACCGCCTGGGCCATTTCTTTCGCGCTCTTCACGCTGACCACGGTAATATGCGACGGTGGGGCAAGATTTGTGGGTCCAGTAACCAGGATCACTTCTCCGCCCCGGTGTTCCGCTGCTTTTGCAATAGCGTATCCCATCTTCCCGGAAGACGGGTTGCTGATAAAGCGGACAGGGTCAGAATGTTCCCTCGTGGGGCCGGCAGTAACAAGTATTTTTTTCCCGTTCATATCCTTTTTTGTAAAACTGTATAATATCCTGTCCGCGATTTCCTCCGGTTCGGGAAGACGGCCAGGGCCCGTTGTGCCGCACGCGAGATCCCCTGATCCCGGTTCCACAATAAAATACCCGTCGGATCTGAGAATTTCCAGATTTCTCTGGACCGCGTTGCTCAGGTACATATTTGCGTTCATGGACGGGCAGAGGATTTGCCGTGATGTCACTGCGAGCATGAACGTACTCAGCGCATCATCCGCGATGCCGTTTGCAAATTTCCCGATTATATTTGCTGTTGCCGGAGCTATCACCACGGCATCTGCCTCTTCTGCCCATTCGATGTGCCGGATGGAAGCATCAGCCCCTCTTTCAAAAATATCCGAACACACAGGCAGGCCCGACAGAGCCTCGAATGTCATGGGTCCCACAAACTCACGGGCATTCTGAGTCATAATTACCCTGACATTTGCCTCCTGTTTTTTCAGAAGCCTTAAAAGTTCCACACTTTTATAGGCGGCGATCCCGCCGCATACTCCCAGTACGATGTTTTTGCCGTGAATAGCTGTCTTCATTATTGCAACCCCCTATATTAAAAAATCACAATGTCCAAATGACAAATCACAAAAAAATCAAATGACAAATCACAAACAAGTCACAATGGGCGAATGGCTGAGGTTTGGATTTATTTGTTATTTGTAATTTGGTGCTTGTACCCACTATTCGATTAATCAGAATCAGTAGTACACCGATTCGTAAATTCCTCCCCCCTATTTTTAAAGGGGGGGACGAACTTAAAAAGTGGTGTAGTAGTTCCGGTCATGCGGAGTGCAAAGCTTGCTTTGCCTGTACGGTATTCTCGCAAAGCAGGCTTTGCACTCCGCGCTCGGATATTTTTACTCACGTAGTTTATCGCATTCTTAATTACGTAGAATGAGGAATGGTAATTTTTTCCTGAATCAGATGCAAAAAGTGGCGAATTTCCGTTTTTGAAAATAAGGTTCTGATTAAATAAAATCAATCAATTATATTATTTTTTCGTTCAGACACTGATTTAATCCGGACATTATTTCTGGAACTGAGCACTAAGCCTTACCCGGCAGGGACTTGCACCCTGCAAGAAGCACCAAGCTTCGCTTGGCGCACCAACAATTAAATCAGCGACTTTACACGTCGCACCGCTGCAACGCCGGGTTATGTGGCATAACTTTCTGATTTGCTGTCTCTCTTTATAAATTCATATGCCTGATCGTTTGCCAATTTTGCCTTCTGACGAATATAGCTCATAAATTCCTCATTGCTCATATCCTTTGTCAGAAGGTACTGGGCATCCCTTATCTGACGCACCATTTTTACTGTTTTAATCGTCTCCATAAATATTTGTAATAATCTCGTTTTTATGTCCTGCCGACTTTTTCCCGCTTGCCGTCTGATTTGTCAGGTTCGGTCACTCCCTTTTTTTCCTTTTGTTTTTTTCTGATTATAACGGATTTTGGGGAGGCACTTTCCTGTCCCGGAGGGACATCCGGGAATAGCCCGGCAATTCATTGCCGGGCTGCGCAGCCTGTCGGAGAGTCCCGCAGGGACGACTGATTCAGTCGTCCCTGCGGGACTCCGGGAGATGTTCATGTCTCTTACCCGGCAATGAATTGCCGGGCTATTTTCAGATGTCCCTCCGGGACAAAAAATACCATCCCCAAAATCCGTTATAATCAGGTTTTTTTTATAATATTCGACCAATCGTTTAGGGCTATGTTCGAATCGTGCGGAAATCTGTTTTCTTGTTTCCCGTATTTCTCTTATTGTCGCATTATCATTCATTCTACCCCTCCATTATTAAGTGTCATTTTTCATAATGAAATCTGCATGAAATAATGGTCAGTTTATCTTCGGAAACACCGTATACAAGCCTGTGTTCGGAATTAATTCGTCGTGACCAGTAACCGCTTAAATCAGCCTTCAAAGGTTCGGGTTTTCCGGTTCCTTCAAACGGGCTTCTCTTTATCTCTTTGACAAAATTATTTATTCTTTTCAGGAGCTTCCTGTTATTTTTCTGAAACCATAAATAATTTTTCCATGAGGCTTCGGTAAATATCACTTTCATAGTTCAATCAGTTCTTTTTCAAATGTCTTACCTTCGTTTGCCTCTTGTATTGAGTTACGAAGATGTTCCGCGTTCGCAGGGTTGGATAACAGATACAATGTTTCCTGCCATGAGTTGAATTCATCCAATGACATCAGAACTGCTTTTTCACCGTTGTCATTCAGCAAAATCGCCGGTTCTGCGTCTGCAACAATCTGCCCTATCAGATTATCCAAATTTTTGGATGCCTGAGCCGTCAGAACAGCATTCATAATTTAACTCCTTATATATCTTATATGTTAATAATGTCTTATCTGGGCGGTGGTGCAAATACCATTGTTTCACAAAAGGCGTACAACAGTGCGCTTGCGACCATAAATAATATGCCCGATATTCTCATTATTGCGTACCTGAATCAGCGGACTTTCAAACAGGTCTGAACCTTCCTCATCGAACAGATAGGCGATTAATGCACAGGCATCAGCAACAAAAGTCTTCATAAGCGGTCTTCCTTTTCAATTTCAGCCTGTTTGTCCTTTATGAACAAAGCCGTGCCGCCTTCTCTGTCTTTCAGTATGCCCCGAACCCGGTAGGATATTTCTGTCGTCGTGCCAGCTCACTCAGTTTTTCTTCTATCAGAAATGTAATAAAATCTTCCAGACTTTCAACTGTCCGTGTTAATTGACGGGTTATGTCGTTTTTCTGTCTTCAGATTGTCCTATGCTGCTTCCAATTCAGCTTCATCCGATTCTTCCGGAGTCAGTGTTAAAACAAGTCGTATTCTTTTATGTTGTTCTTCATTCAGTTCTTTTTCCAAATGATCCCATATATAGTTTTGTCTTTCCAACTGTGACATCCCTTCAAATATTTTTGAAACAATAAAGCCTCCGATCTTTCCCGAACCGCTTTCTTCCATATCAATTTCCAATTCTTCAAGCCCCAGTTTTTCAAGCACTCTTTTTATTTCTTCAATGTTTTCCATTTTTTTACTCCTATGCTGAGTACTGTCAATGCAGAGTCCAATACTGTCATTGAATTGAACTTCAGCCAATCCCCTTTTATTCCTCTGTCCAGCTTTAATTTTTTCAATTCAGCTCTGATCAGTTCTTCAGGCGCATATCGGTAATTGTTTTTCCATCCGGACCAGATATTCCCAAGTGCTGCGCTGATATTTCTTCTCTGACTTACGCTGATGACCTCCAATATACCGCTTGCTCTTAATAAAAGGGTCAAATCATGCCGTAAATCAAAATCATCCATGTTTTTTGACGCATATGCTCTGAGCAAACATTCTACGGAAACACCTGATAAATATATCGAGCCGACATAATTACCGGAATTATGAAGTTTCCTTGCTTCTTTAATCCTGTCCTGAGATGCTTTGAAGTAATGTTCGGATGATATTTTCATCTTTCATCCTGATTTTTCAAACATTTTGATATATTATGATCCAATTTTGGTTTTTCCAGGCACGATTTTTGCAGAAATCAGTCTGAACACAGAAAATGCAAATCATGAACGTAAATTTTAAGAAAACAGTCCGATTTTTCAGAAGAGCAATTTCCGTGCCGGGAAAAACCTAAATTGGAATATAATAGTTTGCATTTTACACCTCTTTTAATTTGCCAGAGAGGGGTTAGATTTATTCTGCCTGAATTATTATTACAACTTACAACTATTGTAATCAAGGGGATGGAAGCATTTTCAACAATGATTCAATCTTCATCCTTCTTAGCTCCCATCCGACTTGCGATGCTGCCAGAGTTGAGAATTTCTCACGATTTTCTCTCCCATGCGTTGCGGCATGAGGGCTACATTGTCCTCCGGGCTCTCACACCCCGCCGTTATCGGCGACACATGCCGGAGTAAGAAACTGTCGGCAACATGACGGGTCAGACTCTCGATTCTCATTAATGAGAATCGGAACTGATAATCAAATCAGCGACTTCATGTCGCACCCGCTTCAATATGGGGGTTATATTTTCTTTTACGATTTGCGACTTGCCCGAACTACTACAACTTGTAAATTCGTCCCCCTCTGCGACCTAATAATTTCAGCCGGTTAGCCCTAGAAAAGGGGCAAATTTCCAAGTTGCTGTACTACAGCCTTTTTGTTGCCATAAGTCAGTATTCAGAACATACGCTTTCTTCCTATATCGCTCTTTTTGACCCCAAAAAGGGCAATATAGGCACTGTTTCAAGCTAAAATAAGCAATCGCGACTCTTTTAATATCAAGTAGTTAGCACGGCCAGCCCCCCGTACTAACCCTCTTTTTTTCTGATAACGTCGCAAATCACCGGCGGCAAAAAGCAGAGCGAAGCGGCGCTTTTTGCCGCCCGAGTGCATTTGCCTTGTTAGGCGATTTTACTTCAACGCTTTCCAAAATATCCCAATTTCGCTGTCCTCTGACATCTTCCAAGACGCACCAGTATTAACATTTATTAGATATGTCATTTTTACTGCTAATCCTGAGGTAAATACCTGATAATTTACCTTGTTTGGCGTAGCTTTATCTTTAGGATGTTTTTCTGCTGTTATCAATTGCCATGATAGTCCTCTACTTCCAATTACTAACTGAAATACATTACCCGTATATTTATCAATTTTTAATGTAATCTTTGCTGCGAGTTCTGATTGAATGATTTCAAAACGAGATGTGTTTGGCGCACTTGAGAATTGGTGACGGTTTGTTTCCTGTGCCCACACCTGACTAGCAAACAGCACAAGCGTTAAAATCAACAACATTTGTTTTTTCATGGTTTCCTCTTTTTTTTTATTCGGTCGAGTAGCCGGGGGCCGTTACCGGCCCCAAGCCCTCTGAGAACCGTGCATGCACCTTTCAACGCACACGGCTCAGGCATTTCAAAGGCCATTTCTTGTAAAAAGACCCGACTGCAAATTCTATGTAATGATACCGCATGCCGGGGCGTTTTTTTCGCTTCCTTTTATTAAAATATTCCTGATATTTCAAGTCAGAAGGGTTGGCGTCGCCTCTGATTTTCACATAGCGTCTGATACCGATTCCATAGAAAGAATGGGTAAGGAGCCATCGGATCGCTTTAGCCCTTCCGAATCTTCCTTCCCTGACAGCCTTTGCGATACGTATTTGCATTCTTCGCACGGATTCTCCGACAGTTTTCCGATTGATTGACTGCCATGAAGGTTTACCGCTGAAAGGCGCACCGGTAAACTGTTTTGCAGTTCCCGTCATTTGCTTTCCTTTCCAAAGAAGATCACACAGATTCTCTCGCAAAGAAACACCCGCCGAACGTCAGCAGTTTTTGGGGCGTAGCGTAGCGGAGCCCCAAAAATCAGATGGAGTGTTTGGTTATGTGGTTATCTGACATTTTGATCGCCATTAAATAGATTATTTCTTAACGCATTAGCAATTTTATTGTTTGTGATGATAACATGATCTGGATTGCCAAGCTGTATATATTTAAGACAGTTTGAAAATTCAGTCCAACAATTAATTATCGCCTTTAATTCATCAATGTTTTTCTTCGTTTCTTCCGCAAATGCTTTTATTGTAAAT
>JAUCGG010000201.1 GCA_030378015.1 Desulfococcaceae bacterium HSG8 | reverse complement strand
CCGTTGCAACACTTGTTTTTCTGATAATGTCTGCCGTTATGAATGACCGAAAATTAAGCGGTTACAGAATGTGACACAGACAAAAGCTTATCTGACGGGCATTTCCTTATTTCCGATAATGTCTAATAAAAAACATACCAGATCGAAGTTTGTAGTTCCGCCTTTAGGCGGCTTAACACCGCCTAAAGGCGGAACTACAAACTGCACTTGGTATATTCTTTTCTGGAAATCACCTAAAGCCCCTCCGAGTTCTCTGCGTAAACGGTGATCCTGTATGTGCGGTTCAGGGTGAAATTGTTATATGTTCCTTCGTAGATTCCGTCCCTGTCATAATCCCGGAGGATGACTTCGGGAAGGTCAGTAACAGGATACGGTGCGGATTACCAGGGGCGGGGAGGCTGCCTCGCGTTTTCCCGGGCCACGTTTTCACAGCATCCTTCAGATTATCCCGTGTGAGGGAAGCATCCGAGCCTGCCAGCCCCTCTGCCGGACTCATCAGCCATATGTTATCAGCCTATGGCGCGTTTCACATGACTTGATACTGAAATCGGGGTATTAAGGGATTCCCCCAAAATTAATATACCCGGTATCTTGCTCTTAATCTTGCTCCTGCCTGATTAAGATTAAGAGTAGAATTAAGATTAAGACAGCGCGGGTAGATTATTTATTGGGAAATCCCTAAGTATTTGAAAATAGCTAATGCGATGCGTCGAAATAGTATCAAGTCATGTGAAACGCACCATAATACCCCTGGAATTCCAATGCCTGACGGGCCAGTTCAGCATTTTTTGCTATCGCGGGCCACAGCGCATGGGACAAGGGGCCCCGGCTGCGATAATCGCCTTCCTGACCAACGGGGCTTCAACCGTCACAGTTCGTTTCGGCATGGAAATGCTGCCCCGGTATCCGAGGCGATAAAAATACAATGAATTTATCTGAAATGCAAGGACTTTTTACTTCAATAAACTCAGGGTCGAATTTCATCGGAAGCGTTTACAAGGAAGGCTTTTGTCCGTCATGATCACCCGATGGGTAATAATCGTAACCAGGTGTGCAAAATTCGTAACCGGCAGGTACATAATACACGGACTCAAATTCATCAATATCAGTTATTTCAGCCAGTTAATTTTTTGGCACGACTCTTGCTGCAGTATAGAGGCATCTGCTGATCATGAAGGGCGTTCAGCAGACTCTCTGTTGCAAACTTATTTTATCGGAAGGAGGTGAGGCGGCAGTTACGTGTGGCTTAAATATGGTAACAGGAAGTCAGAAAACACTTTGATGAATTTAAGGAGATTTGATAAAATGAAAAAGATTATGATTGTAACACTGGTCGCTTTGTTCGGAATCTGTATGGCAGGAAACGCGGTTGCATCGGATGCCGCAACCAAAGACGAATGTATTGCCAAATGTAAGGAAGCCGCTGAGATGATTAATAAAGGAGGTCTTGACGCGGCAGTCGCCGAGATCGGCAAGAAGGATGGCAAATTTGTCTGGAAAGACACCTATGTATTCCTGATGGACATGAACGGGAAAATGCTTGCTCATCCTGTGAAGCCCGCGCTGACTGAAAAGGAAAGTCTGCTTGATATCACGGATAAAAATGCGAAAAGTCCCAAAAAGATATTCGTTGAATTTGTGAATGCCGCGAAAAGCGAGAAGGGCGAAGGATGGGTGGATTACATGTGGCCCAAACCCGGCGAGGAGAAACCGGCTTCTAAGGATACCTTTATTTACAGGGTGCCGGGGAAAGACCTTTTTGTCGGTGCAGGAATCTATAAGTAAACTGAAGTGATGTTCCGCATAAACTGCCCCTGATACAGAAGCAGCAGAGAAATAAGGAAGAAAGCAGGAGAAATTCTGTTTTCTTCCTTATTTTATTTTCAGAAAACAGAGCGAAGCGGTTTTTTGCATTTTCCGGCGCAAAAAACTGCTTCGCTCTGTTTTTGCACTCCTCTGAGATTATTATTTTTTACGTTCTTTCTGTATCTTTTTCAGAGAAGCCCACAGGTCTTCCACCTGGCTCCTGGTTTCCTTCGGAGTCCCTTCGTTCCTGATCACAAAATCCGCATATCTCACTTTTTCATCAATGGACAACTGGGATTTAAGCATATTGGCAGCTTCCTCCTCACTGATCCCGTCCCTTGCAGCCAGACGCCTGACCTGCTCTTCCCCGGGAATGAAGACCACCATAAGTTTATCAAACAGATACTGCAAGTTCAGTTCGATCAGAAGCGGAACCTCTACCTGGATGATCGCATCCGGATCATCCTCGACAATCCTGCTGACCTGATTGAAAAATTCTTCGTAAATAGCCGGGTGGGTAAAGCTTTCCAGCTTCTTCCGTTTCTCAAAATCCCGGAAAACGATCTTTGAAAGCATCTTCCTGTCCAGGGTTCCGTCATCCTGAAGCACCTGTTTGCCGAAATATTCGACGATTTTCTCCAACGCGGGCTGTCCCGGTTCGACCACCTGTCTGGCAATCAGATCAAAGTCAATTACCGGCGCACCCATTTCCTTCAACATCGCGCTCACAGTACTCTTTCCGGTGGCAATGCCGCCCGTCACCCCTACGAGCAGACGATTGCCTTCCCGCTTCAGGTTTTCCATCACTTTGTCGAACATATGGTAAGCCGGGGGAAACATGGAGGAAGGATCAGCTTCAACCCCTGCAAAACTTACAGGATAACGGACTCCTTTGCGATACAGTGCCTCCATGCCCCGGAGGGCTTTTTCCATCATACCCGCGGGAATCGCCATTACCAAGTCTTCATCCTGGGCATGTCCGTAACGGCGTTCTCCGTAACATGGGATGGTCAGGGAAGGTTTGTCCGTGTTATAACATCGGGCAACAGCATCCGAGCATGAGGATTCTCCCACGCAATAAAACTGCATGACTTCGTAATCCTCAAACTGGAGAGAATTGATCAGAAGCATCATCTGGGCAGGGTTGGCATAGATGAGAACCAGGTCGGGCTCAAAGGGATTATAGACCAGCGGGGCCATTGCAACTGCCTCATATTTTCCCAGCGGGATACGGGGAATCGCGGCCTCGTATTTCCTGCCGTCTTCCTTTGTTTTCACCCATACGATACTGCGGAATGTTCCGTCCTTATGCGTATCCGGGATATCCCTCAGGCCCAGTATGGAGGGACATGCCGGAAACAGGAAATCATCAGATTCTGCTCCTACGGTCCAGTCAAAGTTCCTCACCAGTGTAATTAACTGGCACAAAGTGACCTTATGGCCGGATCTGCGAAGGAAAGGAATGTTCTCCAGTTCCTCTTTTTTTTCAAGCATCTTAAAAGCCACCGGAAAGGATTTGAGCCGCATCAGAAGCTCCATCCTTCGGATCAGTTTTTCCCAGTCGGTTTGATTTTCCATGTATGCTCCTAATCATAATATGTCATTCGTTGTCAATTGGGTAAAATCCCCCGGACCCTTTATTAAAGAGGGAGAAATACTCCCCCTTTTTTAAAGGCCGGGGACTTATCACAGCCCATCCGAATTACCCTCTCATCAATCTGCTTCTCACTTCAAACGGGCGCATTTTCAAAAAGTAGAAAATTTTCGTTCCCTTGCGAGGTATTTCGCTTAACGCGTCGGTTTTACGCTGAAACACGAGGCAGAGCTTCCCGATATGCATTCATAGGCAGAGCCTGGGAGACAGACGATGATTTCACCAGAGAAAATAATCCATATGGGACGTGCAAATAGAATAGTCTCTTATCGGTAATCAACAAAATGGGAAAATTTTACTCATCTTCTTTCTTCTTTCATATCCGATAGTCAGCGGATCATGTTCGTCAGGCTTCGGGTACTATAGTTTTACTAGTTTGTAGGAATTATAAGTAAAATTTAATTCGATGTCAATAAGGGACTTTTCTATTTTCTATTTGCACGTTCCCATATGCATCTGTGTCCTGAAAAGTTATCTTTTGGGATTCCCTGATACCCTGATATCATCCCGCCAGTCCGTTCAGCACTTCTTCGGCAGCGCTGATCGTCCTGTCAATATGTTCATCAGTATGCGCTGCTGAAACAAACAGTGCCTCGAACTGGGAGGGAGCCAGGTAAATTCCTTTTTGCAGCATCCCTTTATAATAGGCTGAAAACATATCCAGATCAGAGGTTTTTGCATCTGCAAAATTATTAACTGCCTTGCCTGTGAAAAAAAGCCCCAGCATTGACCCTACCCGGTTGAAAGCCGCTTTTATCTCAGCTTTTTCCGCTGCTTTTTTAAGCCCTTGGGAAAGCCGTTCTGATTTATTTTCCAGGGCATCATAAAACCCGGGTTCCCTGAGTTGGGCAAGGGTTGCAAGGCCGGCAGACATGGCAAGCGGGTTCCCGGATAATGTTCCTGCCTGATACACGGGTCCCTTGGGCGCGATATATTCCATAATTTCACGCTTTCCTCCATAAGCACCGACGGGCAGCCCTCCGCCGATGATCTTTCCGAGGCATGTCAGATCAGGTGTAATGCCGTACAAAGCCTGTGCGCCGCCATACGCGACCCTGAAACCGGTCATGACCTCGTCAAATATCAGCAGGCTGCCGTTTTTTTCTGTCATTTCTCTTAATGTCTCCAGAAAACCGTCCGCAGGCGGAACAAGCCCCATATTGCCGGCAACAGGCTCCACAATTATGCAGGCGATTTTTTCTCCCTGTTTGTCCATAATTTCCCTGATACACCCGATATCATTATAAGGAATTGACAAGGTATGCTCGACAAAGCATTTCGGCACCCCCGGACTTCCCGGGATACCCAGTGTGGCGACTCCTGATCCCGCCTCGACCAGCAGGGTATCTGCATGTCCGTGGTAACATCCGTCAAATTTGATGATCGTATCCCTGCCCGTGAAGCCCCTGGCAAGCCGTATAGCGCTCATGGTGGCCTCTGTGCCGGAATTAACCATTCGGATCACTTCTATGGAAGGAACAGCATCAGCAGCCATTTCAGCAAGCCTGGTTTCGAGTTCTGTGGGTGCTCCGAAACTGGTGCCATGTCTTAACGCCTCGGAAACTGCTTCAATTACCGACGGGGGCCTGTGCCCGAGAATCATGGGCCCCCATGAGCCGACATAGTCAATAAAAGCATTGCTATCCGCGTCATGGATCATTGCGCCTTCAGCATAATTTATAAAGAGCGGTTCTGTACCTACAGATTTGCACGCACGCACAGGGCTGTTTACGCCCCCGGGAATAATGTTTACGGCTTTTTCAAAAAGCTTACGGGAATTTTCGTGATTCATGTTTGGCATCCTTTCATATAAATAAAAATCAGCAGATGGAAAATGTCCTGAAACCCTCAGTCGAACGATTGACAATCCGTCGGAATTTGCCAAACGAGCATTTCTGGACTATTCCATATAAATACGCCCATGTGCAACTTTTTTTAACCGAAGAGAACACAGACAGATAATGCCGCAAAGACACAAAGAACACCTCTGTGAGACTTCGCACCTTTGTGCATTAGGAACCACCCGGGAAATAATATACCCGCGGTATGGGACACGGATAAACACGGATTTTATTGCAGAAATGATCCGTGTTCATAAGTCCGTGTCCTGTGACCGGAAAACCGGCCCGGATTTTATTACTGATAAATATCCGTGTCCTGAAAACCGCGCGGGTAAGTTATTTTTTTGGGGATTCCTTAATTATAAGTTGCACATCGCGTTATAAATATATTGACATTTCACAGGAAATAAGTAGTAATGTCAGTTATCGGTCGTCAGTTGTCCATTGCAACTGACAACTGACAAACAAGTATCAGACATATTCTATCCGGTCAAGCAGGTTTGTTATCATGGGAAAACAAAGAACACCCGGTCAGTTAGCAAAATTTCTGTCCTACGTTCTGGGCCGCAGGCCCGACGAATTCGGCCTGGTTCCGGATCAGGACGGATATGTCCGAATCAAGGACTTGTTAAAGGCCGTTTGTGAAGAAGAAGGATTGCGCTATGTGCGCAGGGCAGCAATTGATGAAATTCTTATCACGCTACCGAACCCGCCCATTGAAATCAGGGACAGCCATATCCGCGCGGTAAATCGGGAAAACCTGACCGGGCGTAGTTTTGCAGAAAATCCTCCCAAGCTTCTTTATACATGTGTCCGAAGAAAGGCCCACGGGTTTGTGCTGGATAAGGGAATATTTCCACAGGGATATCCCCAGGTCATCCTGACTTCGACCCCTGAACTGGCTGAAAGAATGGGAAAGCGGGCAGACCAGTCCCCGATCCTGCTGACTGTTCAGGTTCAGAATGCTATGGATAAAGGGGTTATTTTTCATCAGGCAGGGGAAACCCTTTATCTTGCTGACTTTATCCCGCCCACCTGTTTTACTGCTCCGCCGCTGCCCAAACAAAAGGATGAAGCAAAAAAACAGGAAGCACCGAAAGAGCCCAGGCAAAAATTTCCCGGCAGCTTTTTCATTGATTTGGCACAGGATAAGGATAAAAAGGAATCTGCTCTTAAACGGAAGAAGAAGGAAATTGCCAAAGATAAAGACAAGCGCCGGAAAAGAAAGCAGAAACAAAAAATGTGGAATCAAGACAACGAATGACACGAATTGTCAGCAGATCGAAAATGTCCGCCCGGATTCATTTGTCACTTTACAATTTAATGTAGAACGATTTTTCAAATCGTTTTAAACAATTTGAAGGATGTCCATTTTTTTGTGTGATTCGTGGTCGGCAATCATATGAAAATATACATTTTTTCGTGTAATTCGTGTAATTCGTAGTCAGATTTACAAAATTTTTATTGACAGATTATTCCCAGATTGGTATAAGCAGAATTTACATATTGATTGCGACGCAGAGGGCCGTTAGCTCAACCAGGCAGAGCACCTGACTCTTAATCAGTAGGTTGAAGGTTCGATTCCTTCACGGCCCACCAAATAAAATGAACGGGTTACAGCGATTTTGCTGTGAGCCGTTTTTTGTTTTTCGGATTTTGTCCCTATTTTCAACAATTCATGACCATCAGCCGAAGCCGAGGGATAAATCCCCCGGCTGAAAGCGGAAGCAGCCTGAAGGCAGCTATGTTCTCCGAGCATCCTTTCGCTTTCAGGGGATTTATCCCTCGGCGAAAGGTAAGTGATTTTAAATAAAAATAAGCTTATAAGCACTCACAAAGCAAGCTTTGAACTCCGCTGGATACTCAGAACCTCACATCTATCAGGAAATAGCTGTGAAGTATGCTTTTGTCAGTTTTGGCGTCTTCCCCCTCCCTGCTGCCGTAAATATAGAAAGGCGGATCATACTCAAAATCCTGGTACGCGGCGCCGATTCTGCAAAACATATGCTTTCCCGCAATCGGCTGGAGATAATAAAGCTCATAAGCATGGCCGTTAACCCCGAGTTTGTTTGTAGGCTCCGAGCCATAAATTGACCCCGGAAACCAGTATTTTGAGCCGTAATTGTATTCAAATCCGATATGCGGATTTTTCAGAGATGCAATGGGCAGGATGTATTTCAGGCCCGTATAAACCGCGTAGCCCTCCCTTCTCTTTCCCAGATCCCCTTGCAGACTGTCGCCGTAAAAGCCGACCTCATAACCGGGAGCCAGCTCCGTTCCCTCGCTCCTCGGGTGGATGTCCTGGAAACAGAAAACCCCGAACCAGCCTAGGCCGCTCTTCATGATGTTATCAAATTGGAGATGCAGTGTATATGTCTCATACGTGCCCGAGTCTTCAGGATACTCTGTGTCAGGGATAAAACTCAGGGAGAAGTTGTCAAAGAGCTTATGAACCCCGAGCCATAAAAGAGAATCTCTCACTCCCGGGAACTCCGATTCAACAGAGAAAAATCCGACACGCACCGGATCAATCTTCAGCCCCTGATATTGCTGGTAATTCTGGGTTACCTTGCTGTATCCGATCCTCAGCATTGAGGCCCTGAGACCTGTCCACTCTTCAAGAGACAGACTCCCCGCTATTCCGTCAAATTCTCCGTTGACAAACATCTGGGGCCAGGTGGATTTTCGGGTGGTATGGTTTTTGAATTCATACGGCGGGCCGTCACTTGTTGGATAGCGCCCGAAGGTGAATGCAAAAGGAGTCCCGGGCACAAAATAGTCAACATATGCCCTCTCCACATGAATGTCTCCTTCCCGATCAGATTTCATAAATATACGGTCATCGGACGCGCTGCCTTCAAAATTAGTGTCCCCCCAGTATTTGAAGTATGACAGCCTGCCATGAAACACGATATCATCGGTGATTTCCGACCGCATATTGATGCGGAAGCGGCCGGACCAAAGTTCGTCTGTATTGCCGTCTTTTTTCTCCCCGTTGACTTCTATGTTGTCAAACCTGAGGAAATCCACCTGGGTGCGAAATTCCCCCCCGAGTCGGATTTTATCAAGAATGGAATCAGTCTCCGCCACATCCAGTCTGTCTGACATATCTTCAACTTCTTCTTTCAGATATTCGATATCTTCTGTCAACTGATGTTCGGGAAGGGTGGTGTCTTCCTCTTTCATAAGGCGTTTCAGGTCTTCGACTTCCTTATTGAGAGCCTCCTGCCGCTGCAAAATTTTCTCCAACACATCCTTATCAATCAGGATATCTTCAGCCCATACAGAACAACATGTGCCAAACATCGTGAGCACGGCCAGTATAAATACAATCAGTCTTCGTATCATTGTATCCCTCTTTCTTTATTGAAGCCCGCCGCAATTGTCATTTCCCGAACTGCATCTCCCACAGTTTGAAATATTGTCCGCGCCGGTTCAGCAGGTCTTCATGTTTTCCCTCCTCTACAATCCTGCCCCCTACAATCACGGCAATCCGATGAGCGTAACTGATGGTCGAGAGCCTGTGCGCGATCACAAAGGTGGTGCGCCCTTTCATCAGGTTTTCAAGAGCCTTCTGCACCAGCTTTTCGGATTCCGTATCCAGCGCGGAGGTGGCTTCATCGAGGATGAGAATCGGGGCATCCTTCAGCAATGCCCGTGCAATGCAGAGCCGCTGTTTTTCCCCGCCGGAAAGACGTCCGCCAAGTTCTCCGATCACTGTGTCGAATTTTTTTGGAAAATTTTGTATAAAATCATAGGCGTAGGCCGCCTTTGCCGCTTTTTCGATATCTTCATCCGAGGCATGGCGATTGCCGTATGCAATATTATTCCTAACCGTATCATTGAAAAGAATGGTATCCTGCGTAACAATAGCGATCTGTTCCCGAAGCGAAGATATGGAGACCTCCCGTATGTCTGTCCCGTCAATCCGGATAGCGCCTTCACTGGCATCGTAGAATCTTGGTATCAGGTTGACAAGGGAGGTTTTCCCGCCCCCGCTCATTCCCACCAGGGCTAAGATTTCCCCCGGGTTCACATTCAGGCTGATCTCCTTCAGCGCGGTAACCTCATCATATTTCAGTGCCACATTTTCAAACGTGACGCTGTGGGCCCCCCGCTGAATTTCAACAGGATTCGGATGCTCCCTGATATCCGGCTCCCGCTCAATGATATCAAACACCCGGTCTGCAGCCGCAAGCCCTTGCTGGATTTTGTTATTGAGCCTGCTCAGTTTCTTCACAGGATCATACAGCATGAGGACAGCAGCCATGAAGGAAAAGAAGGTCCCGGGTGTTGAAGTGCCGTTGACAACCCTGGAACCGCCGTACCATATGACAAACGCGATGCCGATTCCCCCGATAAATTCCATAACAGGCGAGGAAAGTGATCGGGCCATAACTGCTTTCATCTCGAGCCTGAAAAGATTCTGTGTTTTTTCTGAAAATCGTTTTTTCTCATACAATTCCATTCCGAATGCTTTGACAATTTTATTGCCCACAAAGGTTTCATGGAGAAAAGAACTCAGATTCGCCATAGCTTCCTGACATCCCGTGCTGACTCGGCGAACCCGTCTTCCGAATTCCACAATGGGAAAAAAGGCCACCGGTAAAACAATCAGCGAGAATAACGCCATTTTCCAGTCCCTGTAGAAGATGACGCCGGTTAAGCCGATGATGGTAAACACATCTCTCAATGACCCTGTGACCGCGGTGGATACCATTGCCTTGATAATGTTGACATCATTGGTAATACGTGACATCAGGGTTCCTGTGTTTTCCTCCTGGAAAAAGGAAAGCGGAAGATCCTGAATCCGGTCATAAAGGGTGTCCCTGAGATGTTTTATGATGCTTTCTCCCACATAATTCATCAGGTATTCCTGACCGTAAGTTCCCATGCCCCGCAGAAAATATATGAGAATCACGGCAATGGGAATGATCCTGAGCATTGCGATATCTTTTTTGAAAAAGATGTCATCCAGCACGGGTTTTACCAGAAACGCGGTTGCCGAAGTTGATGCAGCGATCACCAGCATACACCCCATTGCAAGGAGAAGCCTGAGCCGGTTCTGCTGTATGAGGACGAGTATTTTTTTGTAACGGTCTTTTATAGTAAATGTTTTTTTCATAATGTGATAGGTGAAACGTGAAACGTGAAACGTGAATAAAGCCGAGGGATCAATCCCCGGCTGAAAACTTAAGCATCCTGAAGGAAGCTATATAGCTTTTAGTCATGGCTTTTAAGAAAAAGTTTGTCAGGATGATATTCGGAGTGCAAGCTTGCTTTGTGAATTTCTTTTAAATTAATGCTTCGCCGATATGAACAAATCAGGCTTTGCACTCCCCGGACAATCGTTTTGTTAAAAGCTCTGGCATATGAAAGACCTCCGAGGTTTCAAAAACCTCGGAGTCTTTGGTCATGATCATTGCGATGAGGTACTATCAGTAGATCGAAAACTTCTGCAAACAGTGGATTCCGGGTTAAAACCGGAAAACATCCGTTTTCCGATTTTCCCCGGAATGACAGTATGTTAAATTGTCATTCCGGGGAAAATTAAAAAACGGATGT
>JAUCGG010000200.1 GCA_030378015.1 Desulfococcaceae bacterium HSG8 | reverse complement strand
GTAATGACTCATAACTATTCAGATTAATAAACTAAGATGGCTAAAGTGCAAAAAAATCGGATCCTTTATTCAGAAAAGGGGAGGCTGCATGATTATTGAAGCAGGTAAGGCATGAGATTTTTACTCAGCCCAAGGCTTGATCTCATATTCAAAAAGATTTTTACCAAGGACATGGAAATTCTGGCAGATCTTATCAATTCCGTACTGGATCTGTCCGGAGACCGGAAGATTCGGACTGTCGTGGTAAAGAACCCGGCTATTCTGCCGGAAGAACTGACAAAAAAGTTCATCATCCTCGATATCCGGGCAACCGATAACGAGAATCGGAACTATGACATTGAAATGCAAGTACGGAAATACACTGCCTATTCCAAACGTATCCTGTATTATCTCAGCAGGATGTATTCAGAGCAGCTTGAATCCGGCAAAGATTATGATCCTGAGACCGGTTATCGGCATCCATTTCCTGGATTATACGGAATTTCCGGACTATGAGAAAACATTTCATTTCTGCTTCGAACTGAGAGACCGGAATCACTCCGATATCCGCCTGACAGAGGACATGTGCCTGCATATTTTCGAACTTCCCAAGCTGAGAAAGGCGGCGGAGAAGCACGGTAACAAAGACATGCTTGAATGGCTTCATTTTTTCAACCATGCTCACGAGGAGGACAAAAAAATGAGAGAACATTACACCAATCCGAACGTGCGGAAAGCTTTCGGCATACTGGAAAATCTGAGCGCTGACAGACTGACCCGTCAGCAGGCGGAAACGAGGGAGAGGGCGATCAGGGACGAATTTTCCATGCTGGCCGCTGCTGAAAGGGTAGGCATAGCAAAAGGCCAAAAAGAAGGAAGAAAAGAAGGAAGATTAATAGGTGAAATACTGATGGTTCAGCGAATGATCGGGCAGACGGCCTGGTCAGAGCAGGAACTTGAAAACAGGAGTTTTGCCGAACTGCATGACATTTTTGCGGAGATCGGAAAAAAAGCCGGATTTCCTATCCTGAAGCAGAAGACTTCATTTTCAAAGATGCCTGAGAGCAATGATACAGAAAAATGAGAGAAAAGCGTTCTGCATACCGGAAAATCTGAACTCGGATAAGCTGACTCGCAAGTTACCGGAATTTTGCACTGGTTTTACCCCACTAATTTAATTTGAAATTGGTGATTGCTGTACCTGTCAGATTTTTTGAAAAAAGAGAAAGAAATATGATCCTGAAAACGGAAAGAAAAAAGATACTTATTGTAGATGATGTGCCTGCGAATATCAATATCCTGTGGGAAATAATAAAATCCGACTACGAAGCCAGCGTTACCACAAACGGGTTCGACGCGCTTGAAATTGCTGAATCAGATAACCCTCCTGACCTGATTCTCCTGGACATAATGATGCCGGAGATAGACGGATATGAGGTATGCAGACGGCTGAAGGCAGATGAACGAACTCGGAATATACCGGTTATTTTTATCACAGCCAAAACCGGGGAAGAAGATGAAACCAAAGGGCTGTCGCTGGGCGCGGTGGACTACATTACCAAACCCTTCAGCCCGGCCATTGTAAAGGCCCGGATAAAAACACACCTGGAAGTGAAACAGCACCGGGATAATCTTGAAGAACTGGTAAGACAGCGTACAGAAGAACTGATAAAAGTCAGGGATGAGGAAATTCAGTTCCTGGAAATGACCACTTCCCTTTCATTTGAACTGAATCTTGTGCGCCTGCTGGCTAAAATTATGGATACGACCAAAGAACTCCTGGCCGCTGACCGCTGCACCCTCTTTCTGTTTGATGAAAAAAAGAACGAACTCTGGTCAAAAGTTGCCCAGGGATTGGAAACCTCTGAAATCCGGTTCTCAAGCGATATCGGGATTGCCGGTTCTGTTTTTACCTCCGGCAAAACAGTAAATATCCCTGATGCATACAATGATAACCGGTTTAATCCGGAGGTGGATAAAAAAACCGGCTATCAGACCAATTCCATCCTTTGTATGCCGGTAAAAAATAAAAAGGGCAGTATCATCGGTGTAACCCAGGTATTGAACAAAAAGGACGGCCCGTTTACCGATTCGGATGAAAGACGGCTCAGGGCCTTTTCCGCACAGGCTTCCATCGCGCTGGAAAACGCCAAACTGTTTGAAGATGTCCTGAACATGAAGAATTACAACGAGAGTGTTTTGGAGAGCATGAGCAACGGGATGATTTCCCTGGATGCGAAAAAGAATATTGTGAAATGCAATTCAGCATCTCTCAGGATACTCCGCCAGAATCAGGAGGAGCAGACTACCGATTCTTCTGCCCGTATTCATACGATTATTTCCAAAGCCAACCCGTGGATTCTGGGCAAAGTTGACAGGGTTATGGAGACACGGAGACCGGATCTGAGTATGGATACTGACCTGATTCTTGATGACGGGAGTACAGTTTCGATCAATCTTACCATTGTGCCGCTCCTGAACATCCAGCACGAGCTTATCGGTTCCCTGCTTGTAATGGAAGATATCACAAGTGAAAAGCGGCTCAAGGGAACCATTGCCCGTTATATGACCCAGGAAGTTGCTGACAGGCTGATGGAGGAAGGAGAAGCTGTGCTGGGGGGGCGTACCCAGGAGGCCACGGTCATGTTTTCGGATATCCGAAGCTTTACCACGATTTCAGAGAAGCTGGGCCCCCAAGAAACGGTTTCCCTGCTGAATGAATATTTTACCATAATGGTGGATATTATCTTCAATTACAAGGGAACCCTGGACAAATATATCGGTGACGCGATAATGGCGGTCTTCGGAGCGCCCTTCAGTACCGGGGAAGACCCCGACCGGGCAGTAAAAACCGCGATAGATATGCTCAGGGCACTTGAGCAGTTCAATCAGCAAAGGAAATCCCATGACCATATCAGCATCGGGATCGGAATTAATACCGATGAAGTCCTGTCCGGCAATATCGGCTCCATGAAAAGGATGGATTACACAGTTATCGGGGACGGGGTCAATCTGGCGGCACGTCTCGAAGGAGCCAACAAAGTTTACGGAACCAATATTCTGATGAGCGAATTCACCTACAGGGATCTGAGGAGCAGTTATGTATGCCGGGAGGTTGACATGGTTCGGGTCAAGGGCAGGAACGAACCTGTAAGCGTCTATCAGGTTCTGGATTATCATGATGCAGCGTCTTTTCCCCATCGTGATGATGTGCTTGAATTGTTTCACAAAGGACTGTGCTGTTACCGCCTCCGGGAATGGCGCGGGGGAATAGAAAAATTTACCAGGGCCTTGGGCCTGAACAAAAATGATCCGGTATCCCGTCTCTATCTTGACAGGTGCCGGTTTTTCAAGGAAAATCCCCCTCCGGATGAATGGGACGGAGTGTGGGTCATGAAGACCAAATGAGAGGAGTTAGGGTTATTTCCAGAAAAGAATATACCAAGTGCAGTTTGTAGTTCCGCCTTCAGGCGGCATGGCACCGCCTGAAGGCGGAACTACAAACTTCAATCTGGTATGTCCTTTATTGGAGATAGGTACTCAGAAAAGACGTATTTCCCAAAAATCACGCAAAGGCGCAAAGAAAAGCTCAACAGCCAGTTTCCACCGCGCTTTTTCTCTGCGTCTTTGCGTGAGATATATAAAACAATAACATAGTAAAATAATGGAGGAATACGGTTTTTTCCGAGCCTTAATAGCAATAAATCAAAAACAGGCGCATTTACGAGTTAAAGAAGTGCCAAAGTTGCACTTTGGTGTTGTGTCTGCGGAGTATAAAGCTTGCTTTGTCCCGGAGCAAGGTGCGGAACGGAGATCATGGCCGCGCTGCAAAAATAAACAGAACACCTGCAAAGCAAGCTTTGCACTCCTCAGATACAGAATTGTAAAATACGCCATCAACAAAGATAAGCCGAGGTAATCCTATGATAATTCCAGTTATACTCGCCGGCGGTTCAGGCACGAGGCTCTGGCCGCTCTCCCGGGAACTGTACCCCAAGCAATTACTGGCACTGGCGGACGATAATACCATGCTGCAGAATACGATTTTGCGTCTCAAAGACATTGAAGACATGGGTGATCCCATTGTGATCTGCAATGAAAACCACAGGTTCATGGTTGCAGAACAGTGTCGTAAAATCAACGTCAGACCCGAATCCATTATCCTTGAACCCGTGGGCAGGAACACTGCTCCGGCAGCGGCTGTTGCTGCACTGAAAACAGAATCGGAGGGGAAAGACCCGCTGCTCCTGATATTGCCCGCGGATCATTTTATAAAGGATGTTCCTGCATTCCATGTTGCACTGGATACCGGGATATCTTATGCACGGGAAGGCCGCCTCGTCACCTTCGGAATTGTTCCGGAAACCCCGGAAACCGGCTACGGATATATCCGAAAAGGAGAAAAGCTGACGGCTGATACCGAGGAATCCGAAGCAGTTGTTATTGACGCGTTTGTGGAAAAACCGGATTCGGATACGGCCGCGGAATATGTGAGTTCAGGAGATTACTGCTGGAACAGCGGGATGTTCCTGTTCAGGGCTTCTGCCCTGATGACGGGACTGAAGAAATTTGCCCCTGGGATCGTGGATGCCTGTGAAAAATCTGTTCAGCAGGGAAAAGAAGATCTGGATTTCTTCCGCCTTGACAGGGAAGCCTTTGAAGCATGTCCCAGTGATTCCATTGACTACGCGGTTATGGAAAAAACAAAAAACGGGGCAATGGTCCCCATGCAGGCAGGATGGAACGATCTTGGCTCATGGGATGCATTGTGGCAGGTCGGGGAAAAGGATGAAAATGAAAACGTCATCCAGGGTGATGTGCTGACCCATGATGTGAATAATTCTTTTTTACATGCAAATGCACGACTCCTCGCGGCCGTAGGCCTTGAAAACCACATTGTGGTTGAAACCTCGGACGCGGTCCTGATTTCACCTCGGAACCGGGTTCAGGAGGTGAAAAGCCTGGTTGATAAATTAAAGGCCGCAAAGAGGGAAGAGGCTTTCTCCCACAAAAAAATCTATCGTCCCTGGGGAACCTCTGAAATAATTGTCGTCTCGGACCGTTTTGAAGTCAGGCGTGTGATGGTCAGACCCGGTGCGACACTTTCGCTCCAGAAACATTTCAACAGGGCCGAACACTGGACAGTGCTGCGGGGCACGGCACTGGTTACAAAAGGAGATGAGGTTTTTATATTAAGAGAAGATAACTCAACCTATATACCCCTGGGAGTGACGCACCGGCTGCAGAATCCCGGGAAAATATCATTGGAACTGATCGAGGTGCGTTCGGGCAGTTACCTGGGGGAAGATGATGTGATACGCTTTGAGGATTCTCATGGCAGGCAGGCTCACTGACATTTTTTTTCAGGACACGGATGAACACGGATTTACCGCAGAAAGGGAACTCCGACCAGGAAACTCCCCCCTTTTTTAAAGGGGGGCCGGGGGGGATTTCCCCCGACCTGCTGAAATCCCCCTGAATCCCCCTTTAAAAAAGGGGGACTCAGAACAGCGGCTTCAGAGAACTTATGACTGTCGAGTTCTTGAGAAATCCCCAAAAAATCCGTGTCATCCGTGTCATCCGTGTTTATCCGTGTTCATCCGTGTCCCATTAAATGTGCAACTTTTTTAGGACACGGATTTACACGGATGAACACGGATTTACCGCAAAAGAAATCCATTAAAACAGGCAGGTATTAATTGTGAAAAAACATTCAATCCTGGTCGTCGGCGGAGCAGGTTATATCGGCTCTCATATGGTCAAAGACCTGCTTCATGCCGGTTATGATGTGATTACGCTGGACAATCTTTCTACAGGCCATCGGGAACTGTTGCCAGGTGGACAGTTCATCGAGGGAAGTCTGAACGATACGGCATTGCTGGACAGCATATTTTCAGAACACCGCATCAGCGCTGTCATGCACTTTGCCGCGTATTCACTTGTGGGGGAATCTGTAGAAAATCCCCTGAAATATTATCAGAACAACGTGGCCGGAACCATAAATCTCACAGACTCGATGATACGCCATAAGGTGAAACGGTTTATTTTCTCATCTTCGGCCGCGGTTTATGGCGAACCCGAAGAGGTTCCCATTACAGAAAATCATCCGCTTAATCCCACCAATCCCTACGGAGCAACCAAGAGACTCGTGGAGCAGGTGCTGAAAGATTGCGATTCAGCATATGATTTCAGATATATAAGCCTGCGTTATTTTAACGCTGCCGGTGCAGATGAATCCGGGAAAATCGGGGAAAGGCACGAGCCGGAAAGCCACCTGATCCCCCTGGTTTTAAAAACCGCAACAGGGGAAAGGGATAACATCAGCATCTTCGGCACGAACTATCCCACCCCTGACGGAACCTGTATCCGTGATTACATCCACGTCAGCGACCTGACCCGCGCTCATCTGCTCGCGTTCGACGCTCTCTTGGAGGGCAGTCCGAGTGATGTTTACAACCTCGGCAACAGCAAGGGCTATTCTGTCCGTGAGGTGATTGAGCTTGCCAGGAAGGTGACAGGCCGGGAAATCCCCGTTATTGAATCAGGGAAAAGACCCGGTGATCCGGCCATACTGGTGGCGAGGTCAGATAAAATCCGGAAGGCACTAGGATGGGCCCCGCGGTATGAAGATTTGGAAACGATCATACGCACCGCTTGGAATTGGCATCGGTAGGTTCGTAGTTCCGCCTTCAGGCGGTTTGTGAGACACCCCCTGCCCCCTCAAGGGGGGAATTTCACGTATTCTCCTTGGGTGTCTCCGGCTAATTCTCCCTGAGAGGTCTTTTAGTTCGTAGTTCCGCCTTTAGGCGGTTTGTGAGACCTCCTGCCCCTCAAGGGGGAATTTCAAGTAATCCCCCCATCAAGGGGGGTGTCTCTCACGGAACTACGAACTTTCAGGAAATGGAAATTCTCCATTTGGGGTGTAACTACCTGAAAAAACACCCTCCTGCCCCTCAAGGGGGAATTTCAAGTAATCCCCCCATCAAGGGGGGTGTCTCTCACGGAACTACGAACTTTCAGGAAATGGAAATTCTCCATTTGGGGTGTAACTACCTGAAAAAACACCCTCCCTGCCCCCCCTCAAGGGGGGAATGCTTGAAAATCCCCCCTTGAAGGGTATAACTACCTGAAAAAACATCCCCCTGCCCCCTTCAAAGGGGGAGTTTCCATCTGCGAACTTGTCGAGTTGATTTTAATTTTTCATTTTTACGGAGGATCAGAATGAAACAAAAAACACTATTCACAAAACTGATTATCTTTTGCTGTTTCTGCGTATTTTTTTCAAATGCTGCCTTTGCCGATGACCGGGGTATAAGGCGCAAAAAATCCGAGCGCCGCGTTGCCCTTGTCATCGGCAACAGCGATTACAAAAGCTCCCCGCTTAAAAACCCGGCAAATGATGCGGCAGATATGAGTGCAGCCCTGAAACAATGCGGTTTTGCGGTAACAAAGGTAATTAATGCGGACAGGCGTAAGATGCGCGGGGCAATCCGCAGGTTCGGCGATGACATCAACAAAGGCGGAGTTGCGGGATTGTTTTTCTACGCGGGTCACGGTATCCAGGTCAAAGGCGAAAATTACCTGGTTCCCTTGGACGCGGATGTTTCTGCGGAGGATGAGGTGGAGGACGACTGTCTCAGGGTGTCTTCGGTGCTGAGGAAAATGGAGACCGCGGGCAACCGTCTGAACATCATCATCCTCGATGCCTGCCGGGACAATCCTTTCGGCAGAAGTTTCAGATCATCTGCCAGGGGACTGGCAAAGATGGACGCGCCCGCGGGTTCGATCCTGGCTTATGCCACAGCACCCGGATCTGTGGCTGCGGATGCGGGAGGCACCAGCGCCAGGAACGGGCTTTATACATCCGAACTTCTGAAGCATATCCGGACACCCGGGCTTGAAATCGGGAGACTGTTCAGAAAGGTGCGGGCAGATGTGATGAAGGCTTCCGGAAAGAAGCAGGTTCCCTGGGAATCTTCTTCGCTGGTGGGGGATTTCTATTTCGGATCACCGGTGGTTGCCGACGGGAGCGCGGTTATACAGCAGGCCGCGCCCGAACCGAAGCCGAAAACAGGGAGCCTGCGTGTGAAAACCTCGCCCCCGGGAGCAACGGTGTGGGTGAATGGCAGGAACAGGGGGAAATCGCCGGTCAGGGCGGATAACCTGAAACCCGGGAAAGTAAGGGTGCGTGCGGCGTATGAGGGATACAGGGAGAGGGAAGATGTTGTTTCTGTTGAAAAAGGGGTGGTTACGCAGGTGAATCTGTACTTGGACAGAATTGTTGCCGCGCCCGAGCCGAAACCTGTTGCCGCGCCGGAACCGGAACCGGCTGTGACAGGGGATATTATAAGGCTCAGGAGCCAGCCACGGACGCTTTCATATGAGGATGTTAAAAAGATGCTGGTAAAGTATAATTTCTTTGACAGCAATTCTAACAAATCCGGTGATTTTGAAAATGATTTTGTGAAAAGCAGTGACGGGAAAACTGTGACAGACAGGAAAACAGGGCTGATGTGGCAGCAGTCCGGGTCTGATAAACGTATGTCGCATAATTATGCACAGGCTTATGTCGGAAAGCTTAACAGCAGGCAGTTTGCCGGATATTCTGACTGGCGGCTTCCCACTGTTGAAGAGCTGGCATCCCTGCTGGAAAGCAAAGAGGTGAACGGTCGTTACATTGATTCTGTGTTTGATGAAAAGCAATACTGGTGCTGGAGTTCAGATAAAAGGTCGTCGGGGTCGGCGTGGAGCGTCTATTTCGACTACGGCTACGTCGGTTGGTACGACCTGGATGACGACTACTATGTCCGAGGTGTTCGCTCCAGACAATATTGACCATTTGATTATTCGAATTATTTGATGATTTGGGTGATTTGGTTCTTTAATTCTTTGGGGCGTAGCCCCCGCGCGGCAAAAAATGGTTATGACGCATTGCGTTATAAATCTACACGGATTATGGATAAGCAGGGATTTTGTGCCGAGGGATAAATCCCCCGGCTGAAAGCTCAAGCAGCTAAATCCGTAGCCCTTCAGATTTCCCGATAAATAATCTGGCCGGGCGGGTTCCCTGTGTAAGAAAAGGATACTCGGAAAATAGGAAGTCCGGAAAAGTTCGTAGTTCCGCCTTTAGGTGGTTTGTGCGCGAGTACACCCCCCTGCCCCCCTCAATGGGGGAATATCGAGTGAATATCGGGAGTTGGCATGAACTCCCCCCTTGAGGGGCAAGGGAGGTGTATGCGGGAGGTGTCTCCCGCACAAAACCGCCTGAAGGCGGGACTACGAACTTTTTTCAGCCTTTTCCTACAAGGATGCGATATAAGAAGAGGATCGAGGGAATGCAGGAAATCCTTTTCTTATACCTATGCAGCATCCTTGTAGGGGAAAAAAAGTTCGTAGTTCCGCCTTTAGGCGGTTTGTGAGAACACCCCCCTGCCCCCCTCAAGGGGGGAATATCGTTGGTTGGCATAAAATCCCCTTGAGGGGCAAGGTGGTGTATGCGGCGGAGGTGTCTCCCGCACAAAACCGCCTAAAGGCGGAACTACGAACTTTTTTTGCTTGCAGAAACCCCCTCAAGGGGGGAATAGTCGAAAATCCCCCCTTGAGGGGGTCTGTGGCGAAAAGTATCTCCCGCACAAACCGCCTGAAGGCGGAACTACGAACTCTCCTATTATTTATTTAAAGACCTTTGCATAAAAATTCCTGACCGGAACTGTCAGGCCGACGGAAGTCAGTTCAAGCTCATCATCACCGTTATTCAGGATTTCCAATTCCCACTTTTTCCCAACCCGCCTGTATATCCAAACTTCAATTTTATTCTGACTGACCAGCAGGTATTCCTGCAATGTGGGGATCTGGAAATAATTCTGCAGCTTGATTCCTTTATCAAAACTTTCTGTGGAATCGGATAAAACTTCGGCAATAAGGATTGCTTTTTCCAAAACCAGATCATCATCTTCGGGTTCGCAGGTAACAAAAACATCCGGATAGTAACAGTCATATCCGGCTTTTAATTTCATGTCTGTTGAGAAAACATCGCATGGTGAGTTCAACAAGTGCCCCATCAGGTTATACGAAATATTTCCGGTTATTTTAACGTGATTTTTTTTCGCACCGGCCATTGCATATATTTTACCATTAACGAATTCATTTTTTGCTACTGAGTGTTCTTCTGACAGCAAATATTCATCTATCGTAAATAATTTTCTCTGAGGCAATCCCATTGTTTTAATCTCCGTAAATTTATCTGTAAGTACCCGGCCAAAAGTTTTCCGGCAATCCGATTTTTGTCACATTCAGTAGATGGAAATTCCCCCCGAGGGGGTAACTCACTGAAAATACATCCCCCCGGCCCCCTTCAAAGGGGGAGTTTCCATCTGCTGATTATCAATTATCCATTATCTGCTGACATTCTTTATATTCTGATAAGAAACGACAAATTGCAAGCACCAAATCACATATTCCGAATCACATATTCCGAATCACATATTCCGAATCACATATTCCGAATCACATATTCCGAATCACATATTCCGAATCTCAGATTCCGAATCTCAGATTCCGAATCACATATTCCGAATCTCAGATTCCGAATCTCAGATTCCGAATCTCAGATAATTCAATCGGTTATGTCAGGTTTGTCCGACCCGGAAGGATTTCTGACTGAAAATTGAAAAAAGAGTGGAAAATTTTTTCCCTGCGCGGTATCCTCAGGCATCGGAGCAGAAAATGAGTAAACGCTCATGAAAAGCCGGGTTTTTAGCCTCAGGATATGAAAATATGTGGAATGAATGCGTTGTGAAAACACCCTCCTCAAGGGGGGAATAAGTACATGGACAAAAGTTTTTGCATAGAAAAATTTCTGTTATCATTGACAAGCG
>JAUCGG010000199.1 GCA_030378015.1 Desulfococcaceae bacterium HSG8 | reverse complement strand
GAATCTGTCTTACAAAAAAAGAAATGAAACCCTACGAAAAAAGAATTGAACGTTCAAGTTTATTGCCTAAATGGGATGTCATCATTAAGCCTTTAACTGGGTAGTTTATTTTATGGGAGATCCCTTATGAAGCGATCTGACATAATGCTCTCATCTGTCGGATCAGTCAGCCAGTCTCTGACAAAGTTCGGTTCGTTTCTGCCAAATACACTGTCAGCAGGTGCGGCAGTTCAGGTGCTTGTTTTCGTCAGTGATGAGATATTCTCGAAAAAAACTCCGATTCTGCTGACTGTTGATCCGATCAGTTCGGCGATTCTGAGAGCGGAACTGGCTGACTCGCGAAAAGCCGAAGTCTGGGTGAACCATTGGGAATGTCTGACGGATAACGGATATTGCGCCGCATATCTGGTCTGCGATGAGGGCAGAGGTTTATGCAAAGCCGGAAAGGAAGCATTGGCAGATACTTTCAGACAATCCGACACTTACCATGCAATCGCACATATTCTCGGCCAGTGGGTTCATCGTCTGGAGAATGCCGCATATAAGGCGATTGAGGCGGAAGATGATGCATATAAAAAGCTTGATTCTGCGAAAAGTGACAGAGTAATTGACAAGAGAATTGACAGGTATGAGAAGGCCGGACAGGCTGCGGATGAGAAAATCGGGTTGTATGAAACCTTCGGCTTTCTTTATCAGTGTTTAATTGAACAGCTTAATGTTTTTGATAAAAACGGTGAGCTTCGCGACAGGGAAGAGGCCGAGGAAAACATTAAAACCGGTCTTGATCTGATCGAGGGTATGGGCAAAACTGCGATCACAAATGCAGTTAAAAAAGTCCGCCGTACCTTGCCTGAGTTGCTCAACTACTTCGATGTCGCCGGAGAAGTGGTCGGCAAACTCGAACAGACGTGTACCGATCCGGATGCACTGCATGCTCTTTGTCTGGCGTGGCAGTGGAACAAAGCCGCAATAAAGTCAAAACAGACGGAAAGGACGAAGCGTTGCACAGTGAATCAGGAGTATTGTCCTGAGTTTGCCACGGGGCATCTTCAGGACGAATTCGACAATATCAAAGAGCAGGTTTTTAATAAGCTTGATCAGATAGTTCAGAGTTCGGCTATGGCAGAGTGTGTAAACTCGGTAATCAGGCCTTATCTGAACACCACGAAAAATAAAATCAGTCAGAATTTCCTGAATCTGATTATGTTTTATCATAACCATCGGCGTTATAACGAGGGAAAAAGAAAAGGGAAAACTCCGATGGAAATATTAAGCGGTAAAAAGCAGGAAAAAGATTGGATCGACCTTCTGTTCGATATTATTGAGCAGAAAGATCCTTATTTTTTTTCCGGTCCCCGTTCTTAATATTTAATATGAATAATTCAGTTATGTAAATCAATGGCATAAAGATATTATTATTGCCAATATCAGAGCTGTTTTCAAAATTTTGCAGTTAAGAAAGTGTTAACTACTTTTGAGCTGAATGAAAGATGCCAAATAATTCAATAATTATAAATATCTAAAATATACCGAATTTTATTCCGAAAGGGAACAACATGCTGATTTTTAAACTTTCATAATCAGCCTGAAAGATAATCAAAGCATTAGCGGAAGAACACCCATTTTCCGCACTCCTGGGATTTTATTTTTTGTTGTGAACATCAGGTCATGGAAGTTCCCCTGAATGGCACTTTAACATACTGTTATTCCGTGAAAAATCGAAAAACGGATGTTTTCCGGTTTTAACCCGGAATCCACTGTTTGCAGAAGTTTCCGAATTCTGTTGTAAACAAAAAAACAGGGTTATCCGTCATATAAAACAAAAACAGTCTGAAATAAGATGAATCCCGTTATAAACAAAAAGACAGGGGCAACCAATTTACGATTTACGGACAGAAATCAACTGGGGGACGAATGTTCTTTGAAAGCAAGTCCTGTTTTCAGAGGCTCAGTCAGGAAAGTCATTCTGAACTGATGACAGATCGCAAGGATCAGATTTCGGAACTGGTGGAAGATGCCAGAGCCGGTAACAGAATGGCCGCGGATCAGCTTGTGAGCCTTTTCCATGAGGATATCTTTCGCATGGTGTATTACCGGACCAGTTCGCGGATGGATGCAGAGGATCTGACCCAGGATATCTTCGTGCAAATGTTTAAGAATCTCAGAAGCCTGAAAGATGCAGGCCGATTCAGGGCATGGCTATTCAGAATCGCTCTGAACCGTATCAGGGATTTTTACAGAAAAAAATCTGTAATGGCCTTCTGGGGTACCACTGTGGAGTTTGATGATACGGATCATTCAGATGCTGTCCCCCATGAAACCCCTGCGGACAAGCTTATTATGGAAAAAGAATTCCTGAATCAGCTCAACCAGTTTACAGATAAGCTGTCAAAAATGGAACGGGAAGTGTTTATCCTGCGGTTCATAGACCACCTGGGAATCAGGGAAATAGCAGATACCCTGAAAAAAGGGGAGAGTACGATAAAGACACATTTGTACAGGGCATTGAAAAAATTCAGACAGACCCCCGGAATCCATGATCTGCTGAAAGGAACTTGACAGTCATAAGTTCTCTGAAGCCGCTGTTCGGAGTCCCCTTTTGTAAAGGGAAATTCAGGGTGATTTCAGAAGGTTGAGGAAATCCCGCAGGCCACCTTTACAAAAGGGGATTTTCCGAATGAGTCATTTCAGCCATTTATGAGAACTTACGACTCACGAGAAAGGAAATGTATCGTGAAAACCGAATCCGTCCATCTGAATGAAGATCAGCTTATCTGTGCTGTTGTGGATGAAAGCGATCTGACTGTTGCCGTGCGAAACCACCTTTTTGCATGTCCGGCATGTCAGAATGAAAAGCAGCAGTTTGAACAGGAATTGAAAATATTGGGGCATATGGCAGAAAAATTTGTTCCGTTGCACCGAAAAGCGGTAAGCAGCCTTCCGGAAAGACAGGGGTTTTGGAAAAATGTCTTTCTTTCCCCCGTAAAATGGCCCCGCTTTGCTGCCGGACTTACTGTTATCCTGCTGATGGTCGGGATATGGGGTTCCCCTCAATTTGAAACAGGTTATGAGGAGGAAATCGTTCAGACTGCCTGGGAATCGGATGAAGATCAGCAAATGACGACAGATATCCGCGTATTGGAAGGCTACACTCTTCCTGAATTCTACCTGGATGTTTCCGGTGAAACTTATGGTTACTTTGATGAGGAGTTCTTGGAATTTGTTGCCCCGCTGGAAGAAAATCAGATTCATTCCGAGGTAATAATTACAGATTCGGTTGCATGACTTTGATGATTTACGATTTCAGATTTACGATTTCTGTCCAATCGTAAATCTGAAATCGTAAATCGTAAATCGTAATGGGAGGTTAATATGAAAAAACTGGCATTTTTTACACTGATCTGTTTTCTCTCACTATCGTGTGCAGGGATAGCGAAAAGTCCGGACTACTCCATGTCCGGCCCTATGGGAGAACCTTTATCAATACCCGGCGGGAAATGGTGGCGAATGCCGAGAGTCGCTAAAGAACTTACGCTGACCGGTGAAGAACAGGAAAGACTTGACAGCCTGTTCATGGAAAACCGGCTCCAGATGATTGATCTCAAAAGTGCCTTGGAAAAAGAAAAGCTTGAGTTGGAGGCAATCCTTGACAAAAAGAATTTTGATGAGTCAGCCTGTATGAGTCATTTTAACAGGTTGCAGGAAGCCAGGCAAGGGCTTGTCACTGAAAGGTTCAAATTCCTGGTCGAAGTCCGCAAGCTGTTGGGCAATGACAGGTTCCAGAAGCTCAAAGTAAAATTTCACGAGCGCAGAATGCTTATGATGAAAGGGAAGCAAGGGAAGAAAAGGCTCATGAAAAAAACGGCTGAATAACTCCTCGGAGTGCAAAGCTTGTTTTGCAAGTCCTGTATCCGGGCGGCTCGCAAAGCAAGCTTTGCACTCCTGCTGATAAACGCTGATTTTTTTATTATGCAGCCCTTTCAGGCCGTTAACCGGGCGTATTATTTTATTATTTAACTGGCTTCAGCCTGCTTTCGCTTTTGATCCCCAGCCTGCTTCACCTTGGAGCGCAGCGAAAAAAACTCCTTTAATTTTCAATAATAAAATCAAGATATTTCATAAAAACTGAAAAGTAGTTTACACTTTTCCTGACTGTAGAACGACTTTAAAAGTCGTTTTACAGGAAAGTGTAAACTGACAAATGGAGACCGTTAAACCAAAACATATCTTATGTCTTTTGCTATTTGCGAAAGCTGACCTGCCATTTAAATTTAAGTCTCATTGATAGTATATGGGAATGAGAATTAAAGATATTTGGCGGTCAGTTTTCGCAAATGGGGATAAACAGGGCTATTATTCACATAAGGCAGGTTTTGGTTTAACGATCTCCAAATGAAAATCCGTGTCCTATACGGGTATATTGTTTTCCGGGCGGTCCCTCATAATCGCACTACCTGACTCTCGAATAAACATCCGTATTTATATCAGCCATCTTCCCGCTTTTCAGATAATGATATCCCACCCCCGCTATCATTGCCGCATTATCCCCGCACAGATCATAACCGGGAATATGAACCGCGATCCCTTTTTCCCCCGCATCCTGACTTACTTTTTCTCTCAGCCGCGTGTTTGCAGCCACGCCCCCCACAATCGCAATATGTTCGCACTGCTTCTCCATCGCGGCTCGGATGACCTTGTATGAAAGCACATCCGCAACTGCTTCCTGAAAGCCCGCTGCGATATCCGGGTATTGCTGTTCGTATTCATTCTCATGGGTCTGGAGATAGCGATTGACCGCGGTTTTTATGCCGCTGAAGCTGAAATCAAAGCCGGACTTATCCAGATAGGCCCTTGGAAAAATAATTTTTTTCGGATCTCCTTTTTCAGCAAGCCGACCGATCACTCCTCCGCCCGGGTAACCCAGGCCCAGCACTTTGGCAACCTTGTCAAAAGCTTCCCCGGCCGCATCGTCACGGGTCTGTCCCATCACACGGGCACTGGTATGATCCGTGACATGGTAAATGCTCGTATGCCCGCCGGAAACCAGCAGGGCAACAAAGGGGAAAGGCGGCGGATCAGGTTCCAGGAACACGGAATTGATATGCCCCTCAAGATGATTGACACCGACCCAGGGAATATCAAGGGTAAACGCGTATGCTTTTGCAAAGGAGAAGCCCACAAGCAACGCGCCGATAAGCCCGGGACCCCGGGTTACGGCAACCGCATCAAGCTGTCCCGTGGAAATACCCGCGTTATCAAGGGCTTCGGACAGCACCGGAATAATAGCTTCGATATGTTTCCTGGAGGCCAGTTCCGGAACTACACCGCCATATCGGTGATGCACGTCTATCTGGGAGGAGACTACGGAAGATAAAATTTCCGTACCGTCGGCCACCACAGCCGCGGCTGTTTCGTCACACGAGGTTTCAATGCCGAGTATCTTCAATATCCACATCCTCAAGGTCAATAAAAAACCATTTCAAAAACAGGCTGTTTATCCTGCAGAATCTTTTCAGGGCGTCAATATTCCTCGACTCCCTGCTGTTAAAGGAGATGAGCATTCCGCTGATCCGGTATTTCTCAAAAAGAGATTCAACCTCTCCGAAATCTCCGAGTATGGGATAGCCCATAAGTTTTTTCCCAATCTTCAGCGGATCATCATCAATAAAACCGACAGGCTTTATCTTATGTTTCCCGTTATTCAATATTTCGCGCAGCAGGATTTCCCCGCCCCGCCCCGCGCCGTAGATGAACACGGTATTCCCGCTGAGGGTTTTTCGCTTCATGGTGTCTATTGAAATCCTGAAGGAGCCTCGCGTACCAAGGAGCAAAGCGGTTGTCAGGAGCCAGTCTATCACAAATATGCCCTTTAAAAAATCTTCAAACTGATAGATAAATGTGATCGTAGCAACAGAGAGAAGTGTGGCCAAAAGAGATGCCTTCAGATAGACAAATACGTCATTGGTACTCATATACTGCCAGATTCCCCGGTAAATTCCCATTGTAAAAAATGCCACGAATTTGCACGCGATCACCGCGGGAAGAGAATGCAGGAACACCTTGAAATAAAAAGGGAAGGCTTTGTCATCAAAGCGGAGACGATAGGAAAGATAATAGGCAAACGCGATCAGGCAGAAATCAAGAAGAACCAGCACGATCTGCCGTTTATATGTCAGTTCGATGAGAACAGGTGTGTAGGGACGTCCCCGCAGCAGTGAGAATTCCTTTTCAGGATAAACCCGTATCTGCGCCAGGTATATCCCCATTAAAAGAATCGAAAGAGCCAGGGGGATAATCACAGCCGGAGAAGTCAGCGTATCTGTCCGGCTGACAAACAGTGCTGCAACGCCGGATACCGCGCCTATACCGTAAAGCGACAGTACCGCCCCTTTTTCACTGAATCCCATCAGCACCAGCCTGTGAGAAGTGTGGTCTTTCCCCCCCACGGAAGCTTTTCGCCCGCTTAAAAGTCGTATCAGTGTCACCATGGTTGTATCCAGAACAGGAATCATCAGGATCATTATGGGTACGGCACAGGAAGACAACTTGCCTGCTGTTGCGGATTCGGAATAGTAAAGTGTGAGCATTGAAAGCGTAAACCCGATCATCAGGCTGCCGCAGTCTCCCATAAAAATCGAAGCCGGGTTGAAGTTGTAAAACAGGAAGGCGATGAGCGCACCGGCAAGAAGGATGGCAACAAGTCCCGCACCGTCAGGATTTCCAGGGGATTGGAAATCTCCTATGAACAGCAGCCCGAGATACAGCGCGGCAATCGCACCGATGCCTGCACACAGGCCATCCATATTGTCAATCAGGTTAAATGCATTGGTTATCCCGACGATCCATATAATTGTGATAATCGTATCCAGGGTAAGCGAAGTAAACCAGTGGAGTCTGAATCCCAGGAAAGTCACCATTGAGGCGACCAGGATCTGTCCCACCAGCTTTGTGTGAGGTTTGATATGAATGAAATCATCCAGAAGCCCCAGGATGAAAAGCAGGGTCATCCCGATTCCCGCGGTGGCTTCTATGGAAGGTAAACGGATATGATCCGGACTCCTGATGATATGGGGCAGGATGGTACTGAAATCTGCTGTGAAAGCAAGGGGGACAGCCATACTGAGATAAATGGCGATACCCCCTGTCATAGCCGTGGGCTTCTCATGCCAGCGTTCTTTCCTGGGATATGCGATCCAGTCTTTCCTTATCGCGATATAGCGAACAAGCGGCGTCAGTATGAGACATAAAAAAAATGATAAACAGGGAATTATATATGCCATCTTCACAACAAAGAAAATCCTTTTTCGCCAGAATTTCGGATTTGTGATTTCAAAAAAACAGCCGGAATCTCGGATCCTTTAAGAATTCCGAAGGTTCGGAAATACGGATCACTTAAATCCCGGCCTTAAAAAAACTCGGACTCGGCTATCTGTCTGTCACACCTTCCTGGTGTTTCCTGATTTCGGCACTCAGCTCTTACAAAGAGTTTTCCCCTTCTGGCCTTTTGCAATCCAGTCTGCTACCCTGAGAATATATCTGGAAAATTTATGCCACAGGGTTTTCCTTTCCCGGCTTTCATCAGGCTTTCTGCTCATGTTTCACCCATTTTATCCGTGTATTCGAATCCTTGTCTGCAACGACCTCCCCGATGACAGCAGGGGTTTCTCCCATGGCTCTGAGCCGTTCCGAAACTTCTGAAACAGACTGTTCCGGGGCAATCGCAATTATGCCGATACCATTATTAAAGGTGCGCATCATTTCTGATAGGGGGATTTTACCAGCCTGTTGAAGAAAATCAAACACAGGCGGAATCCTCCAACTGCCTTCATACATGATTACATTGCATGCCTTAGGAATAATGCGGATAACATTCTCCGGAATGCCGCCGCCGGTTATATGAACAAGTCCGTGAATCGGAAGATCCCTTGTCAGCAGGCGGATCATATCTGAATAGATACGTGTGGGTGTAATAAGTGTTTCGCCTATTGTCTGCCCCAGTTCCGGTATATATGCATCAATTTCCAGCTTCAGAATATCGAAACAGACCTTTCTCGCCAGGGAAAATCCGTTGCTGTGAAGGCCGCTTGACGGGATGCCTATAAGCCGGTGACCTGCACGAATTTCCGACCCGTCAATAATCTTGTTATTATCCACAATGCCCACTGCAAATCCGGCCAGATCATATTCATCTGCTTTGTAAAATCCCGGCATTTCTGCGGTCTCACCACCTATAAGAGAACATCTGGCTTCTTTGCAGCCTTCCCCGATTCCCTTGATAACATCCGTGGCAATTCCCGTGTTCAGTCTTCCCATGGAAAGGTAGTCCAGGAAGAAAAGCGGTCTGGCACCTGTAACTGCAATGTCGTTGACGCTCATCGCTACCAGATCAATGCCGATGGTGTCGTGTTTATTCATCATAAAGGCGATGTTAAGCTTGGTTCCGACGCCATCCGTAGCGCTTACCAGCACGGGGTTCTCCATATTGGCAAGGTTGGGAGAAAACAATCCCCCGAAGCCGCCGATTTCACTGATAACACCCGGTCGGGATGTCTGTTTGGCGATATCTTTAACCGTATCTACAAGCCTGTTTGCTTTATCAATATCAACACCCGCGTCTGCATATGTAAGAGATTCTGTCATACCGGTCTCCTGAAAAGGTCCTCAGTCAAAGCAATTTGCAACTGCAATCAAATTTTACAGTATAGACGGATTCGGAATAAAAGTCAATATGAATTCTGCTTTTCCGTTTTTTGCATTTTTGTAATTACAAATAGTTGTAATAACTACAAGGATTGCCTATAATCAGGGATATGGAAGTCTCTTTCTTTTCCCTGTTTTTCCTGACTTTCCATGCTCGTCACCTCCCACGCTCGCGGGGGGATTGGCAAATCCCCCCGCAACGGGGTTCGGATTTGTCAATCCTCCGACTGAGTTCACGCCGAAGCCGAACCGAGCGCGGCAGGTGTTCGCTGACCTCCCATGCTCGCGAGGGGATTGACAAATCCCCCGCTGTAGCGGGGTTCGGATTTGTCAATCATTCGACGGCTCGACTGAGCTCGCCGAAGTCTGAACTCACGCCGAAGCCGGATTCTTCGTCTTTCGCATAATCTCCCAGCCTGATCACCGGAAAGCGGAACCTGGTCTCGCAGCCGTTCGACTGAGCCACGCCGAAGTCCCACAGCTTTTTTTCAAATTCCCCGGTATCTTTTTTCTTTCCCGCGTATCCGATCACGGCAAAGCTCGCCGCGTGGCGGCGGTACCGGTCATACAGCCTGTAGTTGTAAATGTACATGCGTTCGGAGAAGTCTTTTTCCCCCTCAATCTGACAAAAAAAGTGCTCGCGGGGGATTGACAAATCCCCCGCCTGTAGCGGGGGGTTCGGATTTGTCAATCGTCCGACTGAACTCGCCGAAGCCGAACCGGGCAACAGAGGTGCTGCCTGCAAAGGGCGGGGGATTTGGCAATCCCCCCGCGAGCATAGGGATGGGTGTGCCATGAGAGGGAGGAAGCATGAGAGGGAAGGAAAGCATGAAAAGGTCATTTCCCCAATATGTCAAAGATATAAAACACCTCTTCAAATCCGACCTTCCCGTCCCCGTTCACATCAACGCCTGCCGATCCGCCTGCCGAGCCTGCCGAGGCATAGTCATACCAGATCACGCCGGGAATTCCTGCCAGAACCTGCAATGCCGTGACAGCATCCGGCAGATCAGCCTCGCCGTTGCCGTTAATATCGCCTCTGGGATTCGCAACATCTTCTGTCCGGATGACCGCGGTCTGTACGGGAAGGGAGTAATAATCCTCCGCATCCTTCGCATATACGGTGATCTGATAGGTTCCTTTTTTGGTGAATCCTTTGTACTCTGTTTCATAAGTGCCGTCATTGTCTGTGTCCGAAAATTCAGCGGTGGGAAGATTTGTCACGGGCGCGTCCGGGGATTCGGGTGTGTAGTCCGGGGGGTAAATGACTGCCCATACACGGGCGATTTCATTCAGGGCTGTGATATCGCCTGCCTGAAGCGTTGCCGAGGTCTGACCGGTTCCGAGGGTCTGTTCTCCGGATACGGTTCCGATGACAGGGGTGCCGAACCTGCCACCCGTCCCCTGCCGATGATGATCTGTCTTGCCAGGCTTTTATCGTTTTTTTCGTTTCCGATTCCGTCTCCGTCAGCATCAACCTGGGGGACTGGCTGTTTTTCATCATAAGCTGTCCCGCGGTGAAAGAATCGTAGAGTTTCGCATTCAGGAACACGGCTGCCCAGAACTGGTAGGAAAAGGAAAGGATGCCGTTCTGCTCGAACCAGGCGCGTTCGTCTGTCAGGGAGCCGGTGATGAGGATACGGTCCTCTTCCTTTCCGAGGGACGGGGTGAGCAGGGAGAGGAAGGAACCGGAATAGCACGCGTCGTATATGAAGATGACTTTGCCGGTCATGATGTTCTGGAGGCTGTCCAGCCAGCCGTCCAGGACTTCCGCTTTCAGAATTTCCGGAGGATTGCTTATACCGCTGAGCATGAAGGTTCCTTTTCCGCCGTGGTCGGTCATGTAAAGGATGAGTTCGCTCGAGTCTTTTGCCCAGGTGGTTATCGCGTAAGAGAGGTTTTCAATAGTGGCATCCGCGTCAATATCGTCAAAAGAGCCGTTGCCATCGATATCAAAATTTGTGTCGGAACTGAGGAAATAGATGTTTTCCCTGGTGTAGCCCTGGGTCAGAAGAGCGAGGTAGGCGAAATTCGTGCATTTCTGCGTGGCTTTCCAGAGAATGTTGCCGGGGTAGTCACCGCCGCCTGCGACGATGATTGCTTTTTTCTGTTTCTGAGTCTCATATGTTTCGGGTTCGGAAAAGGTGACCGCGGCGATGAGTTCGTCATATTCATTATTACTTAAATGTTGCTTCAAATTTTATTCCTAATCTGTAACCCCTTGTCAGACAGGGATTCACAGATTCTCATCATTATAAGAACCGTTATTTATTAACTTTTTTCCGAATCTGTCTCTGACTG
>JAUCGG010000198.1 GCA_030378015.1 Desulfococcaceae bacterium HSG8 | reverse complement strand
GAAACAGACCCCCTGTTTTCCCAAGATGACCAGAATGAACCGTGGCATATTTCAGCAGATGAAATAGAATATGACCGGAAAACCGACCAGTATGTCGCCAGGGGGAATATCACCATCACCAGGGGAGATAAAAAACTTTCCGCTGATTTTGTCCGGTTTGATTACAAACAGATGAAAGCAGTTGCAGAGGGCAGTCTGGCCATGACAGCGGGGGAGGATATTTTAACCGGCAATCGAATTGAGATAGACCTGAATACCGAAACCGGGACCATATCTGACGGAACCCTGTTTTTGGAAGAAAATCATTTCTATATAAAAGGTAACAGGATAGAAAAAACAGGGAAATTTACTTACAGGGCGGACAGTGTGAGCATATCCTCCTGTGACGGGGATACACCGGCCTGGAAAATCACCGGAAGGGATCTGAAAGTAACCATAGAAGGGTATGCTTTTGTAAAACATGCCGCGCTATGGGCAAAAAAGATACCTGTATTATATATCCCGTTTTTTGTTTTTCCCGTAAAACAAAAGCGGCAGTCCGGACTGCTTATTCCCCAGGCAGGCTATTCGGATAAAAACGGGGCCGAATACAATCAGCCTGTTTACTGGGTCATCAGTGAAAGCTCTGATGCCACGCTTTACCCGCACTATATGGAAAAACGGGGCCTGAAAACAGGTATGGAATACCGTTACGTTCTGAGTGACCGGTCAAAAGGAACCCTGATGTACGATTTCCTGGATGACAGGCAGACAGATGCCGATAACTTGGAATATGATGATGATGACGTACCCCGTCCGAATACAGACCGCTACTGGTTCCGGATGAAACATGACCAGGCAATGCCCCTGGATTTCTCTGCCGCTCTTGATATTGATATTGTCAGTGATCAGGATTACCTTCATGAATTCAAAGACGGGCACACGGGATTTGACAAGACCACAGCGTATTATAACAAAAATTTCGGCAGGGCTTTTGATGATTACAGCGATCCTGTACGGGTGAGCCGCCTGAATCTGAAAAAAACCTGGTCTGCTTACAGCCTGAACGCGGAAGCCCGCTGGTATGACCATGTTATCGAAAGGCGTCAGGGCGATACAGAATCATCGCTGCACAAGCTGCCGGCCATCAGCTTCCGTTCATCAAAACAGGAGATATCCAAGACCCCGTTTTACTGGAAACTTGATTCCGAATACATATATTTTTACAGGAAGGATGGCACAGGAGGGCATCGGGCAGATGTGTATTCGAAATTATATATGCCGCACCGGTTTAAAAATTATTTTACATTCGAGCCTTCCCTGGGAGTTCGGGAAACCTTCTGGTACCTTGATGAAACAGATCCTTCTGAACAGAAGAGAGATTTTGGCAGGAGAATGTATGACATAAACCTGGAGCTTCATTCGAATCTTTTCAAAGTGTATAAAAAAATACCCGGTGATTATTCGATAAAACATACAATAACACCTCGGATTACATATAAATACATACCGGACAGGAACCAGGATAAATATCCGGATTTTGATGAATCCGACAGGATCGGGAAAAAGAACTTGATCACTGCTTCAATTACAAATACATTTACAGCCAGGTCCGAAAATCAGCAGGAAACATCTTACAACCGGCTTTGCCGTTTCAGACTGGAGCAAAGCTATGATATCAGCGAAGCAGATGAAACCGATCCGGCCAGATGGAAGAACCCGGAGGAAAAACGACCTTTTTCCCCGATATACGGTGAAATCGGGCTGACACCAGGCTCATGGTTATCTTTACATGCTGATGCGGAATGGTGCATTTATGAAAATGAATTCCAGTCCCGCAATATTGCCCTGAACCTGTGGGACTCGGGCGGAGACAGGTTATTTGCAGAGCACAGATATACAAAATATCTGAATGAATCTGTTTATGCTGACCTTCTGATAAACTTATCGGACAGGGTGTCGGTACGCGCTGATTATGAGCGTGATATCCGTGAAGACAAAGAGATAAAAAAGAGTCTGGGGATCCTTTACAATGCCCCGTGCTGGTCAGTAGATTTTCATCATACTGATGAAGACGATGACCGGAGGTACGGGGTTATGATCAACCTCTACGGTCTGGGAGGAATCGGAAGCAAATGAAAGCAGATAAATTGAAACTGTCCTGGTATGCCCTGCATACAAAAAGCAGGCATGAAAATGTTGTGACTCAGGCGCTGAACAGGAAATCCATCGAAGCTTTTCTCCCTATTATCAATGTTCGGAGCAAACGTCGTGACAGGAAAAAAATAAACCAGGTTCCCCTTTTCCCGGGCTATCTGTTTGTCAGAACAAACCTTGATCCCCGAGAACATCTTGAAATCATGAAAACTCCCGGATCAATCCGCCTGGTCGGCATAGGAGGTCCCGTTCCTGTTTCCCAGGAAAGCATAGAATCTCTGCAGATCATGGTGGCTGCAAACAGTAAAATTATAACCGGCACCAGATTCAGGAAAGGGGACAAAGTGATCGTAACCAGCGGGGCCTTTGCCGGAGTAACCGGCTTTTTTTCCCGATACAGGGGGGCAGATCGCGTGGTCGTCAATATCGGCGCACTCGGACAATTTGCATCTGTAGAAGTGGATGAAAAGGATGTCGAACTGATGCCAGGGGAGTGATTTGTCGGGCAGTCCGTTGTTGGGCACGAACAGGTTCACGAAAACTTTCGTAAAAAATCCTTGACTATTCATGTGTGATTTTCTATACAAAAACAATACGTTAAAATAAGACATCCGGTGCGGGGGAGCGATGCTGATGACATGGCAGTACCGGTAAATGAAACTAAAATCAGGTAAATTGTTACAAGGGCTTGACTTTTTATCAAATAATGTTTACTACTTCCCCCTGCACATTAAGTAGTACTGCAACTTACAAGTTCGTCTCCCCCTTTCATAAAGGGGCCTGGGGGATTTTTCTTGCTAAAAAAGGCTGTTGCGACAACCCCCCTTTACGAAAAGGGGGAGGATTTACAATTTGCGGTAGTCAGTTGTCTGTGGTCAGTTGTCCGTTGACAACTGACCGACCACGGACAACTGACCATTCACTAATTACGGGAAGGAGCATATATATGAACAAGCTGGAACTTATTGCCACCTTGAAAAACGAAGCAGGCATTTCAAAAGCAGAAGCAGCAAAAGTTGTTGAAATTTTTTTCGGTAATATGGCAGACGCCCTGGCAGAGGGTGAGCGTGTTGAAATCCGCGGTCTGTGCAGTTTTTTTGTTAAGAATTATAAAAGTTATATCGGCAGGAATCCGAAAACCGGGGAAAAAGTGACTATTACCCCGAAAAAACTTCCCTTTTTCAAATGCGGAAAAGAGCTGAAAGAACGGGTGGATTATTGATCCATAACAGGGCGAGTAAATGGTTATCCGCGTTTATTCGAAAGGAGACCATTCCCCACGCGCTTCTGTTTACCGGGATCGAGGGTGTTGGCAAACGAACTTCAGCCATGACATTTGCTATGGCGTGCAATTGTCCTTCAGTTGTCAGTTGTCAGTCGTCGGTTGTCAGTGGTCCGTTGACAACGGACAACGGGCAACTGACAACGGACAACGGACCATGCGGAGATTGCAGATCGTGCAGGAAAATCCGATCCGGAAGCCATCCGGATATCAGTCTGGTAGAACCATCCGGTACGTTTATCAGGATCGCTCAGATCCGTGAACTGTGCCATACCCTCAGCATGAAACCCTATGAGGCCAGGATGCGGGTGGTCATTATTGCCAATGCCCAGGCCATGAATCCTGAAGCGGGCAACGCGCTCTTAAAGGTTCTGGAAGAGCCTCCGGAACGGACTGTGCTGATACTGACTGCCATCCAGACATCTGATCTCCTGCCGACGATTGTATCCCGCTGTCAGCATATCCGATTTGATCCGATTCCGAGGGAGCGTCTTGAAACCCTGCTGCTGGAAAAAAAACAGATCAGGCCCGATGATGCGGAGGTCATTGCCACACTGGCAAACGGGAGCTATTCCAAGGCGTTCTCAATAAGCCGGACAAACTGGATAAACAGAAGAAAATGGCTGATCAGGGAGCTTGAATCCCTGGTCATTGAAAAACAGGGGCATGGAACTGCCCGTATGCTGGCTTTTGCAGAAAGGCTTTCAAAAAACAAAGATATCCTTCCGGACCTTCTGGAAGTAATGAAAACCTGGCTGAGGGATATTGTTGTCTGCAAATATGATCCTGAAAAAATTATTAACAGGGATTTAGGTGACAGCATTCAGCATGCCTCCCGAAAGATAACCGTAGCATCGTTGCTTTCAAAAATAAAATCAGTTGACTCAGCCCGGAAGAACCTTCGGGCAAATGCCAATCTGAGACTGACAATGGAAGTTCTGGTATGCCAGTTGTCATTTTAGTCCGTAGTACACCACTTTTTAAGTTCGTCCCCCCCTTTTAAAGGGGGCCGTGAGGATTTTATCTTACAAAAAAAGGGTGTTGCGGCAGAAATCTCCCCATTTAAAAAAGGGGGGAGGAACTTAAAAAGTGGTGTAGTCAGTGGTCCGTTGCCAGTTAACGGACAACGGACAACGGACAAAATATATGAAAATAGTCGGAGTCAGATTTAAGCCCGCAGGCAAAGTTTATGATTTTGATGCCGGGGTGTTCGTACTGAAGCCCGGGAATCCGGTGATTGTGGAAACCGAGCAGGGACTTGGTTTCGGAATCGTTGCGGTTCCCCCGGTTCCCCGTGAGGAGATAGAAGATACGACGATCCGCCTTTATAAAAAGGTGTTTCGCCAGGCAACTGAAAAAGATTTTCAGCAAAGAGAAAAGAATCTTGAGGTTGAAAAGGCTGCTCATGCCTTTTGCCTGGAATGTATAAAAGAGCTGGATATGGATATGAACCTTTTTGCTGTTGAAAGCACCTTTGACGGATCCAAGCTGACATTTTTTTTCACAGCCGAAGGGCGTATTGACTTCCGGGAACTTGTAAAGATCCTAGTGAACGAGTTTCATACCCGGATAGAAATGCGGCAGGTGGGAATACGGAATCAGGCCAAAATGTGCGGGGGGTTAGGGCGGTGCGGCCGGGAGCTTTGCTGCTCGACATTCATGGAAAAATTCGAACCAGTTTCGATCCGTATGGCAAAGGAGCAGAACCTGTCCTTAAATCCCACAAAGATTTCCGGTCTGTGCGGGCGGCTGATGTGCTGTCTGACTTTTGAAAACGAAACTTACCAGGAACTGAAAGAAAATTTCCCGAAGATCGGCGCGTTGGTGAGAACCCCGAACGGAGATGGGAAAGTTATCCGTCATAATGTGATATGCAACCGGATTGCCGTTCGGACAGACGCGGATCAGGAAGTAGAAATCGAACTGAATGACATTGAGATAGTCCGTGGTCAGTAGTCCGTTGTCCGCGGCTTCGGCGTGAGCTGTCGAACGGTAAGCTGACAACTGACCACATTTATAGGAGAATTCCTGTGCCTGAAACCTTTTATATTACAACACCGATTTATTATGTGAATGCAAGACCTCATCTGGGACACGCATATACCACAATTATTGCAGATGTGGTATGTCGTTTCCATTCCATGCGCGGGGCTCAGACTTTTTTTCTTACCGGCACGGATGAACACGGGGATAAGATTATACGATCTGCCAAAAATGAGGGGCTGAGTCCGAGGGAATATGTTGATAAAATCAGCGGCCTTTACAGATCGCTTTGGCCCGAGCTTAATATCCGGTACAATAAATTTATCCGCACCACGGACCCGAACCATATAGCGGTGGTTGAGCAGGTGCTTCAGAAAATTTATGACGCGGGTGATATTTATTACAGTGAATATGAAGGAAAATATTGTTTCGGATGCGAGCGTTTTTATACGGATCGCGAACTGGTTGAGGGCAAATGCCCCGATCACCAGACAACTCCCGAAGTGATTAAAGAATCCAATTATTTTTTCAGAATGAGCCGTTACCAGGACTGGCTGATTCAGCATATTGAAAAACATCCTGATTTCATACGCCCCGAGCGTTACAAAAACGAGGTGCTGGCTTTCCTGAGAGAACCTTTGGAGGATCTGTGCATCTCTAGGCCAAAGGCGCGTCTGAAATGGGGCATCACCTTGCCTTTTGACAAAGATTACGTGACATATGTATGGTTTGACGCGCTTTTAAACTATGTTTCCGCGATGGGATACCCGGACGGGGAGCTGTTTAAAAAATTCTGGCCTCATGTTCAGCACGTTGTGGCCAAGGATATCCTGAAACCCCACGGGATTTACTGGCCTCTTATGCTGAAAGCCGCGGGAATTCCGCTATATAATCACCTGAATGTTCACGGATACTGGAATGTAAATGAAAGCAAAATGTCCAAGAGCCTTGGAAATGTGGCTGATCCGCTTCAGCTTAAAAATATTTACGGTCTGGACGCGTTCCGGTTTTTCCTGCTGAGGGATATGGTATTCGGCCTTGATTCCGGTTTCAGCGAAGATGCCCTGATCCGGCGTATCAATGCGGACCTGGCAAATGACCTTGGAAACCTTTTCTCCAGGGTTCTTGCAATGACCCATAAATATTTCAAGGGAATTGTCCCCGAAGCTGATCCTGTTATGGAAGCGGAATTGCACTTCGGACTGAAAGCAGATGCATTGAAAGCCATTGAAGAGTTCGAAGCAGAGATGGAGGTCTTCGGGTTTCACAAGGCGCTGATGGCGGTATGGGAATTTATCAGCCGGATGAACAAATACATAGACGTGACAGCTCCCTGGGTTCTTGCAAAGCAGAAATCAAGCAGGAAACAACTGGAAGCGGTGATCTATCATCTTCTCGAGGGACTCAGGATCGTATCGGGTCTGATCTATCCGATTATGCCGGGCACCGCGATTACAATGCAGAAACACCTCGGGGCTGATCCGGAAACCCCGTTTTATCAGCTTGATACCCTGAAAGCCTGGAAAAGTCTGAAACCGGGTACCCAACTCCCGAAATCAACCGCACTTTTCCCAAGAATTGATGTAAAAAAAACAGGGGGCGCAAAGCCTGCCCCGGAAACTGAAAAACCTGCTGAGATCAGACCTGAAATTTCCATTGAAACCCTTGGAAAAATTGATCTCAGGGTAGCCACAGTTGTTAAGGCAGAGGAAATTCCCAGGGCCAAAAAGCTTATAAAGCTGGAGGTTGATATGGGAGAAAAGAGAACCATTGTGGCAGGGATTGCCGAAAGCTATACACCCCAGGAAATGGTGGGAAAGCAGGTTATTGTTGTGGCAAATCTGAAGCCTGCCAAACTGATGGGGATACTATCCGAAGGAATGCTGCTGGCCGCTGTTGATGATGAAGGGTGTACGGTAGCAACTCTGGATAAAAAAGTGAAACCCGGAACACGGCTGAGTTAAGCGTGAAACGTGATGCGTGAAACGTGAAACGTGAAACGTGAAACGTGAAACGTGATGCGTGATGCGTGATGCGTGATGCGTAAAACGTAAAACGTGATGCGTGATGCGTGATGCGTGATTAAATAAACTCGATAGAATTAGCAAGATGTTTCATGATACTCACGCATCACGTTTCACGTTTCACGTTTCACGCAATCACGTTTCAGGATATGTCAATATGAGCTTTTACCAAAATCACATTAAATATATTCCGCCAATTTTTCTTTTTATTATTATAAGCTGTTACGGGGTATGCCGCGGGGCTGTGCCTGATTATGATCCGGCACAGCCGGGTCCCGACATCCTCCTCAATCCCCTAACCGTAAATCCGGAACCGAATCCAGGGTATAAAAATTACATCAGCAAAAAAGATATCCGGACCCTTCTGGACAGCAGATTTTTCGTCAATATCAGGGATAAAAGTTTTGAGGTTGCTTCCCGAGGGCGTCATTTCCGGGTAGATACCAGTATTGATGTGCCATTACAGAATTTTATCATTGAAAAGATCGCCCGATCTTCGGCACGGTATATCGGTATTGTGGTAATGGAACCCGGCACGGGCAGGGTGTTGTCTATGGTGGGATTTGATGAGAGAGACCCTTATAACAATCCATGCACTGCCAGCAGGTTTCCGGCTGCCAGTATTTTCAAGATTGTTACTGCCGCGGCAGCGATTGAGAAATGCGGTTTTAATTCGGACTCCCAGATTGCCTACAGCGGAAGAAAACATACCTTATATAAGGGCCAACTGAAGAAAAAGCCAAAAAGAAGAACCAGGAAGATAACACTGCGGGATTCGTTTGCCGAATCTGTCAATCCTGTATTCGGAAAACTCGGTGCGCATTACTTGGGGAAAAATCTGCTTGAAAAATACGCGGATGCTTTCGGATTCAACCGGCGTATCGGCTTTGAGATTCCGGTGGTTCCCAGCATCCTCAGTGTATCCGAAGACCCTTACCACTGTGCTGAGATTGCCAGCGGATTTAACCGTGAAACACTGATATCTCCTCTTCACGGTGCGATGATCGCGTCAGCCATAATGAACCAGGGGAGGCTTACAGAGCCTGTAATTGTGGATCAGATCGTAAATAAAAAAAATCGGGTGATTTATAAAAGCAGGCGAACGCCTATGAACCATGCAATCAGTCCCCATGCCTCGGAAATTCTGAAGCATCTTATGCAGGCCACCATAGAAAAGGGCACATGCAGAAAGGCGTTCAGAGGGTACCAGAAAGACCCGGTCCTCTCCGAACTGAATATCGGCGGAAAAACCGGAACCATCAGCAGTGAAAATCGTGATGCCCGTTACGACTGGTTCGTAGGCTTTGCCGAGGAAAAGGAAGGCAAAGAGAAACTTGTCATATCTGCGGTCGTAGCGCATGGAAAACGCATGGGAATCAAAGCAAAAAAATATGCGCGTATGATAATCAGGGAATATTTTAGCAGAAATAGTCAGCCTTCAGTGGGCAGTCTTCAGTCGGCAGCCTTCAGTGGGCAGCCTTCAGTCGGCAGTCTTCAGTGGGCAGTCTTCAGTCGGCAGCCTTCAGCCGGCAGTCTTCAGTCGCCTACTATATGCGGACTGCCGACTGCGGACTGCCGACTGCCGACTGTGGACTGCCGACTGCCGACTGTGGACTGTGGACTGCCCACTGAAGACTGCCGACTGAAGGCTGCCCACTGGCAACTGCCCACTGCCCACTGACAAATAAAGGAGATTTTATGCCGGGTTTTGAAGTATTCGGGGATGAAGAACGTAAGGAAGTTCAGGATGTTCTTGACACAGGAGTTTTGTTTCGCTATGGCTTTGACAATGTAAGAAAAGGATACTGGAAGGCAAAAACTTTTGAATCCGAACTTGCGGCTCGTATCGGGGCCGGGTACTGTCTCCTGTGTTCCAGCGGAACAGCAGCTCTGAGCATAGCGCTGGCCTCATGCGGTATCGGCGCGGGAGACGAGGTCATTGTTCCGCCGTTTACCTTTATTGCAACCATTGAGGCGGTGCTGAACGCGGGGGCAGTCCCCGTGTTTGCTGAAATTGATGAAACCCTGTGCCTTGATCCCCTGTCTGCGGAAGCCGCTGTTACTCCCCGTACAAAAGCAGTGCTGCCGGTTCACATGTGCGGAGCTATGGCTCGTATTACCGAGTTGAAAAGCCTTTGTGACCGCAAGGGGCTGATCCTGATAGAAGATGCCTGCCAGGCCATCGGCGCGACCCTGGATGGAAAAGCAGCCGGAACTTTCGGACACATGGGCTGCTTTTCTCATGACTCGGTGAAAACCATTACATGCGGCGAGGGCGGTGCGGTTGTCACAGATGATCCGTCACTTTACAGCAAAGCAGACGCTTACGCTGATCATGGACATGACCACGTCGGTAATGACAGGGGATTGGAGAATCATCCGATCCTGGGGAACAATTTCCGCATCAGTGAATTGAACGCGGCTGTGGGGCTTGCACAGTTGAGAAAACTGGATGCTATCCTCGAAAAACAGCGTTCCCATAAGAAGGCCATAAAGGACGCGATGAAAGGACTGCCTGATATCGCCTTTCGTGAAATCCCGGACGAAAAAGGGGATTCAGCCACATTTCTTTCCTTTTTTCTCCCGGATGAAAACAGGGCCAGGGATACCATCCGAAAACTGGGAGAGGCTGGTGTGGATGGCTGCTTTTACTGGTATGATAACAACTGGCATTATATACGGAAGTGGGATCACCTGAAAGAACTCCGGTCTTCGGCCAGACCGGTGGAAATGCTGGAAAACTGTCCCGATTATCGGGAGGTAGGACTGCCTCAGTCAGACAGTATTATAAGCAGAACGATCTCCATGCTTATCAAACTGTCTTGGACGGAAGAGGAACTTCTTCAGCGGGTTGATAAAATTGTTAGGGTGATGCGAGAAAAATAGCATCCTTTTCTGTAGAACGATTTTTCAAATCGTTCCGAACGACTTGAAAAGTCGTTCCGCAGTCAGAAAAAGTGTAAAGCGGACTTATGGAGATAAAAGCCGTAGCATAACAGACTGTTCATTGACTGAAAGGAGTTCGTGATATGAGAACGATAGAGTCTTATATAACACTTGACGAACTGCTTGAAATAGCCGATACCGTTGTTCTGTGCAAATCTGATAGCAGAAGATTTGTCGTTGCTCCTGTTGACGAATTTGATCTCGAAGTCGAATCATTGCGTAACAATGAAGAATTCATGGCATTTCTTGACGGCCTTTCGGAACAGAAAGCTACAATCCCGCTTGAAGAGGTTGAAAAAAAACTGGGTTAACGGATTGATAAAATTGTGAAGGTTGTGAATCCACGAAACTTTAGAATTTCCGAATGGAAAAAGTTCAAAACATGGCAGAAAACAGAAAGCATCCTGTATTACAGATGTCCGGTTTTCTGATAATCCATGGTTCGGCTAACTATCCAACACCAAATTTGATGATTGAAGGAAAGCTCTGCAGTTAAGGTGAAAAACCATGAAGATCCTATCACATAATTATATGGACTATCCCGTTGGAGGTTGGAATGTACCAACAACCACATTTAAAGAATTAAATTTAATTGTTGGGATAAGTGGTGCTGGCAAAACAAGGCTACTTAACAGCATATCAAATATTAAAGAAATC
>JAUCGG010000003.1 GCA_030378015.1 Desulfococcaceae bacterium HSG8 | reverse complement strand
AGCCCCTGTCAGGCAGGGATTCATGAAATCTCATTTATGTAAGAGCCGTTATCAACCGGGTTTTTCTGCTTTCAGCTTATATATTTCAATATTTTAACCACGAAACACACGGAATACACGAAAAAAAAGAGAGCGTCCTTCATTTTCCGGTTCGCGGTTGCCTTTATGCTGATATGAAAGATATCGGAAAAAGAATATAATTCCGTGTGTTTCGTGTGTTTCGTGGTTAAAATTTTCGCGGTGAAAATAAGAAAGGCTGTGAAAATAAATCAAAACCGGCTCCTGCGGAGTGACGAATCTGCAAATCCCTTATAAGCAAGGCTTTCCGTATCAGAACTAAAATTTCGGGAAACCTTTAAGTAATATCAATAGATCGAAAACTTTTACAGACAGTGGATTCCGGGTTAAAATCGGAAAACATCCGTTTTCCGATTTTTCCAGGAATGACAGCATGTTACCCGTCATTCCGTGGAAAATTAAAAAACGGATGTTTTTTAATTTTAACCCGGGATCCGCTGTTTAACAGGGTTACCGGAAACTTTTCGATCTACTGAATATACCCGGTTCGAGAAAACGAACCCTCTCCTGCTCGGTTCGGATTGGCTATCTACCTGAATTGAGCGATTCTTGTCAGCAAAGCTGGCTGAATCCCTGATAATGCCACAAAGAAACAAAGAAACACAAAGAACCTTCGTGGGACTTGGCATTATCACAAGTTAAAATAAATGAGGATACTTCATGATACTGATTATAGATTTCGGTTCCCAATATAACCAACTCATTGCCCGCCGTGTGCGGGAATGTCATGTTTATTGCCAGATAGAATCGCCGGATATCAGCGCGGAACGCATCAGAAGTCTGAGCCCGGAAGGCATCATCCTGTCCGGGGGCCCTTCGAGCATTTACGAAGAGAACGCGCCGAAGGCCGATAAAGCGATTTTGGATTTGGATATCCCCGTCCTCGGCATCTGCTACGGTATGCAGTTTATGGTTGATGCGCTTGGCGGGATTGTCAAAGGCGCGGGAAAGCGCGAATACGGCTTTGCAGAACTGACCATAAAATCCCCCGGAGACCTTTTCAAGGGAATTGATGAAAAAATAGAATGCTGGATGAGCCACGGCGATTCCACGGAAAGCCTGCCCAAAGGTTTTGAAATAACCGCTTCCACGGAAAATACAAGCATCGGAGCAATCGTCCACAGGCAGAAAAAACTTTACGGATTACAGTTCCATCCCGAGGTGGAGCATACGCCGCAAGGCAGGGATATTCTCAGGAACTTCCTTTCTGATGTATGCAGATGCAGGTCTGAATGGACAATGAAATCCTTTGCCATAGACGCGGCCGCCCGAATCCGGGAGACTGTCGGGGATAAAAAAATTATTCTCGGGTTGAGCGGCGGCGTGGATTCTTCTGTCACCGCGTTGCTGGTTCATAAGGCTGTCGGGAAAAATCTCACCTGCATTTTTGTGGATAACGGACTGCTGCGAAAAGACGAAGCTGAAAAACTTGAGAAAACCCTGACGCAGCGCCTTGACATCAGCATACGATTTGTAAATGCTGCGGAAAAATTTCTGACCCCTCTGAGGGGCGTAACCGATCCCGAAAAGAAACGAAAGATTATTGGCAGGGTCTTTATGGAAGTATTTGAGGCCGAAGCCTTGAAAATCAAAGATGCCGAATTTCTGGCGCAGGGGACCCTGTACCCGGATGTGATTGAATCGGTATCCGCATTCGGGGGCCCCACATCCGTTATCAAATCCCATCACAATGTGGGAGGGCTTCCTGAAAAGATGAAATTAAAGCTTGTGGAGCCTCTCAGGTATCTGTTTAAGGATGAAGTGAGGATGCTGGGAAAGGAAATCGGCCTTGATGAAGAACTTGTGTGGCGTCAGCCCTTTCCGGGACCCGGCCTCGCCATAAGGGTTATCGGGGAAGTTACCGAACAGCGGCTTTCAGTGTTAAGGGAAACCGATGCAATTCTGCTTGATGAGATAAGAAAAAGCGGGTATTACAGGAAACTGTGGCAGTCCTTCGCAGTGCTTCTGCCTATCAGGAGTGTAGGAGTTATGGGGGACAAGCGGACTTATGAAAATATTGCCGCGATCCGGGCTGTGACAAGTAAAGATGCAATGACCGCGGACTGGGCCAAGCTGCCACAGGAACTCCTCGGCACAATTTCAAACAGGATCATTAACGAAGTCAGGGGAGTGAACCGGGTGGTCTATGACATCAGTTCAAAGCCGCCCAGTACAATCGAATGGGAATAGGGGGGAGTTCAAAAAACGGAACCATCTTTTCACGGCAGAGAACACAGAGAACGCTGAGACAGCAGATTCTCAGCGTCCTCCGTGCCTCCTCCGCGCGCTCTCTCTGGCCAAAGAGCTTGTTTCCGTATTCTTTTTCAGCATGTGTAAAAGGTGGGAACGGGCGCATTTACAACTTTGGGGAGTCCCTCCGGGACTGAAAATCACTCCCCTAAGCTAAGGGATTTCCCGATAAATAAAATACCCGCCTGTTGCTCGCGGGGGATTGACAAATCCCCCGCCGCGGGGTTCGGATTTATCTTGTTATGAGCCATATGCAGGAAGATACCCGGAACTCGATTTCTTTGCTGTCCGCATTGAAAAACGGAAAACAGACCGCTCTGCACACAGGGAATTCGACGTGATTGCCGTGTCTGATAAGAATTTTTACATCAGTGAGGCAAAATCGAAGCCGAGACCCGAAGATGTGCGAGGATTTCTCGAAGCCCTGGGGGAGATAGGAGATTATTTCCCGGAAAGCAGAGACAGAACAGTCATTCCAATTTTTTTAACGATTTATCTTCCTGAAAATATAAAGATACATCTGACCCGGAACAGAATTTATGCAATGGGTTTCAGAGAAGGGACTATGGATCTGCTGAACTTTGAAGAACTGAATCCTGAAGGATCGGAGTGACGATAATCGGCGATACCGCGGAACTGAAAATCAATCCTGAGAAACAGAGGAAAGACAGATGAATTTTCTAAAATCCTTACACAGCCCGCCTGACGGAACAGATGAACTGGCAAGCCTTATTCACCGCCTGGATCAGTGTTTTCTATCCGGTTTCGCGCGCCTTGACACCGGGCATAAAGAAACCCTTGCATCCCTTACCCGGGTATTTACAGGAACACCGCTGGAAAACCCGCTTCAGAAAAGCTGCGACGCGATTCAGCGCAATGAATTTCTCGAAGAGCATTTTGCCGCTATTGCATCTGTACGGGCTGCATTACACGGGACATATTATGATATATTGCATAAGCATGTCACAGCAACACTGGGGCGTTCACCTGTTGAAATCCCGGAATCGGAGGATATCGGAGGAAACGGAATGCCTTCCCATATCGGGGCATGGATGGAAAGCGCCCGCCACTGGCTGACAGAACTGGCGATTGCCGGATTCGGAAGGGCGGAGATTGAAACCGTAATGCCATTTATGTCTTCCCTGGAGCAAATTCAGAAAGAACCTCGCTTGGTGCGTCAGTCTGCCCTGCTGACAGGTCTGTTTGACGAATTGCTCCGGGCCCTTCCGGTGAGCGATGTGAATGCCCTTCCGCTCTGCCGCTGGACGGACTTATGGACGCGTTCGATGATCGGAACACTCCGCCTGTTTCCGCCATTGCCCGCCAAAAGAGTTTCCGGCCTGCTCCGTCTGATGGGATTTGATGTGCGCCAGCATTCGCATTTTGTGAGTGTCTTGGCTTACGGGATGCTGAAACTCGATGATTTTAATAAATTTGTTCGTATCACATTATCATCTTACAAAGTTGATGCCATCGCCGGAGATGAGATATGGCTGTTGTTTCCGAATGCTGTTTCATTATTCCGCGCGTTTTCTGAAAAAGCAGGTTTGCATATTAAAAACATGCCTATCCTGCCTACAGGAGACCTTATATGGAACGGAGATGCAGTTTTCGGCGAAAAGTATAAGCTGGCGGACCAAGCGGGACGCTGGTTTACGCCGGATGCCGGAAACACCATACAGCTTTGCAGAATCCATCCTGCGGATCGGCACCCTGTTCATTTGGCGGAACCGGTTTTCCTGGATGACTATGCGGTAAAGAAAACAGATGACAGAATCGTGCTGGACTGGGGCGAAAACCTTGTGCTGCCTGTTGCTATGGAACAGATCAGCCCCGTTTCCGAACTGACGGAAGACATGATTGTCAGATCAGTTCGGATGTTCGGTTTGCTGCGATTTGACGCAGGTCAGTGGGCCCTTCACCCCTTGGGGGTTGTATATGAAAAAGGCAGGGGAAAAGCTCGGAAAACTTACGAGGTCTTTACTGGCGGAAATGCGGCGGCAATCATCAAGAAAATTTCCGGGAAAAGCACAGTTGCGATGTTGCAGGAGCGGGCGGGGCGTTTGCTGAGAGGGTGAGTGTCAGTTGGCAGTACACAGGTGTTTGATGCGACCATCGGAGAAGGCGCGGGAATCAGAGACCATGTCACCATCGGGCGAGGGGCAATACTCGGAGGAAGGTCCGGAGTTACGGGCGACATAGGACCAGGGCAGATTGTTTTCGGGTTCCCGGCTGATGATCGGAAAAAAGTGCTCCGTCAGTGGGCTGATCTGATTAAAAATCTGAAAAAGGGCGGGCTTTAAATTCAGGAATCTGCCCGGATTGAGGAGTGCAAAAACAGAGCGAAGCGGTTTTTGCACTCCTCTGCGTTTTTTCCGAGTCTCTTATTTCTGCCTGATGCCTAAGCCGAGCAGCATTTTCGAAGGGTATGCCTTACGAAGTTTCCGTAATCTTTTCAACGGTGTTCTGCCGAACACATCTTTGCCATATTTTACTGCCGAGGCATTGGTATGCTTCTTTATCATCTTGGCCTCTTCTGGAAACTTATCTTTGTAGATTTCCGACAGGTTGCCCAGGTAGTCACTCAGTTGCATCTCAATATATTCCTTCTTTGTCCTGCACTCATACTCCAGAATTTTTCCGAGTAACTGTGTCCTGATGCTTTTTTCCCCCTTGTCGTAGTCACTCTCCAGAGCCTGCGGCTCGAGGTAAAATATTTTGAACACCTCTAAATCAATACTTTCCTTCAGATCTTCAAGTCTTTCCACCATGTTCATACCGTATTTTTCCACACGGGTGACATACGAAGGATATTTATCTATCAGGGACAGGATATCCTGTATGTGGATAAGTTCATGAGCCACGGAATTCTCCAAATTGATCAGTTCCATGATTTCCGGATCATAATCGCAGGCCATTGCAATGGCAGGCAGATAATAATCATCCGTATATTCAGGCAACAGTGAATCTATTTTAAGCATCATCCCGACCATCTGCGCCGCAAATACCTGCTCGGTTTCGATTCTGAACAGGATGTATGGAAAATCTTCCTCTTTCAGAAAAGCTTCCCTGACATTTAGTGATTCATAGATATTCTGCTCTCTCATCAGTTCCTGAAGCTGTTCAAAATACTCAGGTTTCAGCAGATAGTGATAGATTTCTTTGCAATTTGGCATAAAATTCTCCTGTCTCCTGTAATGATCAAAGCCGTTTCCAAAGCTTACTAATCGCGGAAAGAAAGAGAGAATTCTTCTGAAGCTTCTCCTGTTCTCTGGGATACGACTTCCTCTGTCACCGAGAGGAGTTCATTCAGCGTATCAACCTTTGACTGTAAAATGATGATCTCTTCTTCCGGATTCCGTTCCATTTTATTATCCCCTGGCACTACCATTGGCGGCTATGCCGTTTGTTTACTTTCCGAATGCGGAGTGCAAAGCTTGCTTTGCGAGAAATCCCGGCTTCGGTGTGAGCTAAGTGCTTTGTTTCAGAAATAATGTCCGGGTTAAAACGGAGGAGTGCAAAGCTTGCTTTGCGCCACTACGGGATTCCCGCAAAGCAAGCTTTGCACTCCGCGGATTTATCCCCCTGACATTATTTCTGAAACGAGGCAAATAACATACCCGCCGTATGCGGTCTTCCCAGGACGCGGATACGCACGGATTTCATTACAGAGTCCTGAAAACCGCGGGTAAGTTATTTTTTGGAAATTTCCTTAATTCCGAACACGTTATATAGCCATTGTATAAATCCCTGTATTTCCTTTGAGTTAAAATCTATCAAATCTCCGTTAACTGTAATATCCAATGTCTGGCCAAGTCTTTTCTGCCATGCTAGCCAAGAGTAGATAACTACTTTTGTATGATGATAAGAAGAAAATAACCTGACAGGTAGTTTATCAACACATGTTTCTGCTGATTTTAAAAGTTCCTCCTGATCTTTATTTTCTTTTAATATAAATTGAATCAATCATTTGAATTTTCTCTTAACAGCACTCGAAATAACCGGGATTTAATTCAGAGTGCAAAGCTTGCTTTGCAATTGTTCATATTTCATATTTGGGAATAAAGTAAGCTTTATACTCCCATAGCCGAAATTGTAATCATGTTTCAAGACATTGGCGATAACTCTGAAAAGACGGGGATATTCAGGTGTCAGTTTTCCTGAAAGATCATAAAATCGGTGTTTTTTACATAAAGCCTGTTCCAGATTTACGGGCACTGGTTCAGTTCAATGGGAATTCTTGTAAAATCAAGCTGTAGCCGAGGTATCTCGGATATCCGACAATCTGTTGTTTCAGACAAATCAGGGTGCTTTTTCCAGAAAATCCCATTGAACTGAACCAGTGCAGATTTACGATGAAAACACCCGATCCTCGAACGAAATAATTGCTGTTTTGACACTCAGCGATATGGTTTTGAACATGACGGCGACATTTTCAGGAATAGGAACCCTTGAAAAAATGATAATCCCGAACATATCCCCGTTCGGGTGGAGTCCGCCGAACCCTAAAACCGACTCAACACCGGAAGGAATGACAAAATCTTCCTGGGCAGGGATAAACTTACTATCCTTGGCCCGGGGAACGTAGAACACATTATAGGTTTTATCCCCTTCCCCTACCTGTATGGATCTGTCCGGCTTGATCACCTCTGATACAGACAGTCCGAACTGATCAATCAGCCCCGATACCATCGGCAGCTTACTTACCAGTATCTCGCTGTATAAAGGAATTGCCTGGTGAGTCCCGGATTTTCTCCGATCATTCCATTCCGGCTTATCCCCGCGTGTTGCCAGTAATGTCAGACATTTTGTGTCATGGGTCGGTTTATCTTCAAAACCGGGTTTGTCTCCGAAAGTTTTTATAAGAAAATCCTGAAGCTCCGGGGGCAGTTTCCCATATGAATGGGTTTTAAAAAATCGGACAAGAACAAAATTCTTTTCATTTGTGCTTTTATTGATAAAATCATTGTATAAGGTATTGACCAGAGATGCGGCGACTTCTTCCATGGATTTGCTTTTTGTTTCAAACTCTCGAAAAAGTTTGCCGCAGGCTGTCATGTCCGCTACTGTGAAGTTCAGTATGTCAGACATTATGATTTCCCTCCCTATTTTTTACAGGAATGTGCAACTTTTAGTATATCGAAAACTTTTGCAGACAGTGGATTCCGGGTTAAAGTGTCATTCCGGGAACGCGATTGCCCGCAAAATTCCGGAAACTTTTCGAGCTACTTAACCACAGAAGCTACAGAGGCCGAGGAGAAATTGTTGCATAACGCTCTGTGCGGTTAAAAAAAGTTGCATATAAGCGTTAAAACAGACCCGATTTTCTGAATCACATAACACTTGGCGGATGATTTGTCAATATTTCTGATTTTTGCAGGAACGATAAAGGCTGATCTGAAAAAGCTCAGATATATTGCTATACCAAAGGGAAAAAATGATGCATGGCAATCTCTGATAATTCGGTTGACATTGTAGCTCAGATAGCATAATAAAATATATTATATATCAAAAAATACGAAACTATAGGAACACATTGGCATTTACTATAATGTATTTTATAGCATCACACTTTTGTGATGCTTTGTCAGATCCGAAATCTGAAAAAAATTGAACCGATATCAGAACTGATGTATGATGATTATTTCCGATAATCAGTAGATCGAAAAGTTCCGGACAGGAGACGCTGAACACTTGTTTCCACGCTTTGCATGGCTTTCGGGAACTTTTCGATCTGCTGATAACAACCATCCGAGGCCAGATATGGCCAGATGGGAATATAGGCGGGAGATCTGAAGAATGCTTGAAAAACCAACTTACAAAGAATTGGAACAAAGGATCGCTGAGTTGGAAAGCGAGATCCGTGAATACAAAAAATCGAAAAGCCAAGACAGTATGAGTCCCGAACTGAGCGAAGTTTTTTTCAATCTGATTGAAGTCATGGACATCGCAATGTGGGAACTTGATTTGGATTACCGCGTTATCGCTTCAAATAGAAAAGCAAGGGAAATATACGGAGAGGACTCAATTGGTAAATTCTGCTATTTTGTCGCGGCCGACAGATGCTCAGTCTGCCCAGAATGCCCGGCAGAAGTGGTTTATGACGGACATGACAGCGGAAGGTCCGAGCATCAGCGTATTGATGCATCCGGGAAAACAATCTATATTGACCACGTCGCCACGCCGATCAGGGATAAAACCGGGGAATTGACCGGAGTTCTGGTTCTGATCATTGATATCACCATGCACAAGCTGATGGAGCAAGAAATCAGGAGACATCGGGATCAGCTTGAAGAACTGGTGTATATGCGTACAAAGGAATTATCGGAGAGCGGGAAAGCCCTGCGTAATAGCAAAGAAAGATTGTTATTTGCGTTGCAGGCTGCGAATAGCGGCATATGGGATCGGAATGTAAAAACCGGGGAATGTTTCTTTGACGCAAACTATTTCAAAATAGCCGGATATGAACCGAATGAATTCGATCATGATTTCAATGAATGGAAAAAAAGGGTTCATCCTGATGACCTTGTGCGGGCAGAAACAGGGATGGAAGCATGTTTATCCGGAAATACACAGATTTATGCAGCCAGATTCAGGTTTAAAACCAAAAGCGGCGCATGGATGTGGATTCTCGCCCAGGGGAAAATATTCAAACGCGATGAAAACGGATGCCCTGTCCGATTCACGGGTACGCACACAGATATCACAGATCTGGTGCGGGCGGAAAAAGCAATGGAAAAGCGCATTGTGGCGCTGACCCGTCCACTGGATGACGCCGGGAGTATCATTTTCGAAGAATTGTTCAATATGGACGATATCCAACGCCTTCAGGATGACCTCGCGCGGGCAGCCGGCGTGGCATCCATTATCACAAGTACAAACGGGACGCCCATCACCCGGCCAAGCAATTTCTGTCGGCTGTGTAACGACATCATTCGCAAAACAGATAAGGGACGCGCCAACTGCTTCAAGTCCGACGCCGCGATGGGCCGCTTCAATCCCGAAGGACCCACCATCCGGCCATGCATGAGCGGCGGACTTTGGGATGCCGGCACTTCGATTTCGGTCGGCGGGAGACTCATCGCCAACTGGCTGATCGGCCAAGTGCGCGACGATACCCAGAGCAAGGAGAAGATGCGTGAGTATGCCCGGGAAATCGGAGCCGACGAAGAAGCCGTTGTCGAGGCATTCAGCGAAGTGCCCGCCATGTCGCGCGAACAATTCGGGCAGGTTGCCCAAGCGCTCTTCACCATTGCCAAACAACTGTCCACCACCGCCTACCAGAACGTGCAGCAGGCGCGATTCATCTCCGAGCGCAAGCAGGCGGAGGAAAAAATGATCGAAGCAATGCAGTTTAATGAAAAGATTATTGCAAAATCCCCGATCGGGATGTCCATATATGATGAATCCGGACAGTGTATCGCCGCAAATCAGGCAATTGCAGAAATCGTCGGGGCAAGCAGGGAGCAGATATTGCAACAGAATTACAGGACCATAGGACCCTGGAAGCAGGCAGGACTGCTTGATCTGGCCGAAAGGGCGTTGGCAGAAAATGCTCCCCAGCGTAAGGAAATTGATGTGATAAGCACCTTTGAGAAAAGAGTGATAGTTGACTGCCAGTTGGTTCCCCTTCGGGCAGGAAAGCGAAAAAATCTTCTGTTTATGGCAACTGACATGACGGAATACAGAAACATGCAGGAAATGATGATCCAATCGGAGAAAATGCTCTCGGTGGGCGGCCTTGCCGCGGGAATGGCTCACGAGATCAACAATCCCCTTGCCGGGATGATGCAGACTGCCGATGTTATGAGCAGTCGTCTGACCAACTTGGAGATGCCGGCCAATCAGCGTGCTGCCGAGAAGGCCGGAGTTTCGATGGAAGCCATCCGCGCTTTCATGGAAGCACGCGGCATCATCAGGATGATGGAAAGCATTCGCGCATCGGGCAGGCGCGCCGCAGAGATCGTGGCGAACATGCTCAACATCGCCCGAAAGAGCGACTCTTCTTTCTCGACCCGCAGTTTGGTCGAACTGCTCGATCAGACAGTGGACCTGGCCGGCAGTGACTACGACCTGAAGAAGAAATTCGACTTCCGCCAGATCGAAATCGTCCGCGAATACGAAGATAACCTGCCACTTGTGCCCTGCGATGGAGGCAAAATCCAGCAGGTGCTGCTGAACATCCTGCGCAACGGTGCCGAGGCCATGCAGGAGGAAGCTGAGAATGAGGAAAATGGAAGGAGGAAGGACAAAAAGCCGGGCTTCACCCTGCGCCTGACGCACAAAAAGGAGACGGGCATTCTTCGCATTGAGATTGAGGACAACGGCCCGGGCATGGACGAAGCCGTTCGCAAGCGAATATTCGAGCCGTTTTTTACCAGCAAGCCCGTGGGCGAGGGCACGGGGCTGGGACTTTCCGTGTCCTATTTCATCATCACCGAAAACCACGGCGGCGAGATGAGCGTGAAGTCCGCTCCCGGCAGGGGAACGACGTTTATTATCAGCCTGCCTGTTGAAAGGAGGAAATCATGAGCGAGCAAATGCAAATTGTGCTGATTCTCGACGACGATGACGCCGTGCGGGAAAGTCTGGCTGACTTCTTCGAGGATCAGAGCCGGCCGTCCAGCTTCCCAAGTACACAGAAACATAATCACTGCATGGAAAAGCCGGATGATGTGACGCTTGTTGTTAACAGCCTGAAGAGTCGAAAAGATTGGGGAATGCAGTTTTAGCTATTGACAATTGATAATAGGAGGTTGTAATGAAACGACGAGATTTTATGGGAAAAATGGGATTAGGAGTGGCTGCGGCAGGATTGGCTGGTCCCATGATGGCCGGCAAGGTTCTGGCCGAGGAAAAACCGATTACATGGAAACTGGCCACCAGTTGGCCGCCTCAGTTCCCGATTCTGCAGGAGAGTACAGTTCGGATGGCCAAAAATATAGAGAAAATGACCGGAGGACGCTTAAAAATGAATGTCTATGCAGCCAACGAACTGGTCGGGGCACTGGAAGTTTTCGAGGCCGTCAGCAGCGGAGTGATCCAGAGCGGTTCAACCGCGCCGTATTTCTATGCGGACAAAACGCCGGAAGCCCAGTTCTTCTCCGATTATCCGTTCGGAATGACAAACCGAGGCAAACTGGCGTGGCTATACTGCGGAGGCGGCATGGAACTTTTCAGGGAAATGTACAAACCCCACAATCTCTATCCGTTTGTCATGCTGGCTACTGGTACTCAGATGGGCGGATGGTTCCGTAAAGAGATCAGATCCCTGGCTGATCTGAAGGGCTTGAAGATGCGCATTCCGGGAATTCCCGGGAAGGTTTTGAAACGGGCAGGCGTCAGCGTAATCCACGTACCCGGCAGGGACGTTATTATTTCCATGAGGCAGGGAGTACTTGATGCGGCCGAATGGGTCGCGCCTGTGTACGATGCCGCACTTGATCTTCAGGGCGCGGCCAATTATTATTATTATCCTGGCTGGCACGAGCCGGCAACGACTGTTGCCTTTATCGTCAATTCGGATTCATGGAAAGCCTTGCCTGATGATCTGAAAATGTGCGTTGAAATGGCCTGCGCTGAGAGTACGAGCTGGACCCTGGCCGCAGCCGACGCGCAAAACGGCACCGTGCTTAAAAGCCTGCTGGAGAGATACAAAATCAAACTGAGAAAGTTTCCGGACGATGTTCTCAGGGAACTCCGCCGGCTGACCGATGAGGTGATGGAGGAAGAAGCATCGAAGAATCCCAGATTCAGAAAAGTATATGATTCGCTGAAAAACTTCCAGGCCGGTTTCAACGAGTGGATGGAAGCCTCTGAATGGGCATATATCGACGCCGTAAGAAAACAGAGCTTTTAATAAAAATTGTCCTGAAGAAGCCAGTCTTTTTCAGGAAACCTGGTTTCCATCCTGACAAACATTATCTTAAATACTGCAAAACGGATCAATCTGAAATCGCGTTATTTACTTTTGATTTTGAGGAGGGGAAAACAATGAAACTTGGAAGCAAAATGCTGATAGCATTTCTCCTTATCAGCCTTATTCCCTTTATTTCCGTCTGTGTGATCGCTCTGGTGAAATCGAGCAATGCTCTTTCGAAACAGGCGTTCAGCCATCTGGAAAGCGTTCGGGAAGTCAAAAAAGGACAGATTGAAAATTTTTGGGCAGAACGCTTCGGCAATGTCCTTGTTCTTTCCAAATCAACCACTATCGTAACCGGCCTGAGCAGGTTTGCCGGGGCTTTCCGGGCAGATGATGGTAAAGTCGGAGGCGCTCCCTATTTGTATGCTCAGTTAAAATACGGAAACGCTATGGAGCGATTTGTAAACCAGTATAAATTCGACGATTTATATCTGGCGGACAAGGAGGGAAATATTGTTTTCTCCGTAGCTCATAAACCGGATGAAGGACAGAATGTCAGGACCGGCAAGTTAAAGAACTCCCCTCTGAGCAAATGTTTTCAAAACAGCATGGGAGGTGTCTTCTTTCAGGATTTCAAACCTTACGCCATTTGTGATAATCGGTGTTTCGCCTTTTTGGGCGCGCCTGTCACTGATGAGTTTCGGAACGAGTTCCTGGGTGTTGTCATACTCAGCTTAACCCCGGCTCCGATAAACAAAATCATGCTGGAACGATCCGGAATGGGTGAAACCGGAGAGACATATCTGGTAGGAAGCGATATGCTGATGCGGTCCGACACATTTCTTGATTCCGTCAATCATTCTGTGAAGGCACCTTTTATAAATGCGGAAAAAAGAAAGATTGACACCCAGGCCAGCCGCGAGGCGATTTCAGGGAAAAGCGGCCGGAAGATCATCACCAGCTACGCGGGGAAAGAGGTTCTTTCAGCTTATTCTCCGGTCAGGGTAGGGGATATGAAATGGGCGCTGATCGCGGAAACGGAGTCTTCCGAAGCCTTTGAAGCAGTAAACTCACTTTTGATAACTACATGCGCGGTGGCGATTGTTTCTGTTCTGATTATATTTTTCGTTTCTTTTCTGTTTGCCCGCAGTATTGTTCATCCGGTCACATATCTGCGAGATGCCATGCAGCAGATGCGGACTGGCGAATTAGGGGGACATGTTCGTATCAGAAGTCGGGATGAAATCGGCGATCTTGCGGAATCCTTCAATGAAATGTCGAAAGATCGCAAGCTGGCGGAGGAGGCACTGCGGGAGAGCGAGGAACGCTATCGTCGCCTGACAGAGAATGCCAGAGACATGATTTATCGCATGTCTCTACCTGACGGTCGTTACGAATACGTCAGTCCGGCGTCGGTTGATCTGTTCGGATATGCGCCGAGCGAGTTCTATGACTCGCCAATGTTGATACAGAAAGCCATTCACCCCGATTGGCAGCAGTATTTTGAGGAACGGTGGGGCAGACTCGTAGTTGGCGATATGCCGCCGTCTTATGAGTACCAGATCATCCACAAATCGGGAGAGACAAGATGGTTGTATCAGCGGAACGTGCTGGTCAGTGATGATGGCGGGCGATCAATTGCCATCGAGGGGATTGTCACGGATGACACCGAGCGAAAATTGACAGAAGAGGAACTGCGCCACCTGCGCAACTATCTCTCAAACATCATCAACTCCATGCCTTCCATGCTTATCGGAGTTGACACCAAAAGCAAAGTGACTCAGTGGAACAAGACAGCGGAACAGACCACAGGGATCTCTGCCAGCGTGGCACAGGGAAAAACCCTCTCCGATGTGTTGCCTCGGATGGCGTCGGAGATGGGAAAAATAACCGAAAGCATCCGAACCCGGGAAACAAGGCAAGGACGGAAAATGCCCAGCATATCGGAAAACGGCGAAACACGGTATGAAGATGTGACAGTCTATCCCTTGGTCGTCAACGGCGCGGAGGGCGCGGTGATCCGCATTGATGATGTGACCGACAAGGTGCGGATGGAAGAAATGGTGGTGCAGAACGAAAAGATGCTTTCAGTGGGCGGGCTGGCTGCGGGCATGGCTCACGAGATCAACAATCCCCTTGCCGGCATGATACAGACCGCTGCTAACATGGCTAACCGCCTGACAAATGCAGATATTCCGGCAAATATGCGTGCTGCGGAAGCGGCCGGCGTGAGCATGGAATCCATCCGCGCCTTTATGGAAAGCCGGGGTATCCCGCGCATGATCGGGACCATCAACGAATCGGGCCGCCGCGTGGCGGATATAGTGGACAACATGCTCAGTTTCGCCAGAAAGGGCGACGCCTCTGTCTCATCTCATGATATGGCCGGTCTGCTGGACAGGACCCTGGAACTGGCCGCCACCGACTATGATCTCAAGAAACAGTATGATTTCAAAACCATCGGAATCATGAGGGAATATGAAGATAACCTGCCATACGTGCCCTGCGAGGGGGCCAAGATTCAGCAGGTGCTGCTGAACATTCTGCGCAACGGGGCCCAGGCCATGCAGGAGGCGCGGGAGGATGAAAAGAACAAGCCGCGCTTCATCCTGCGGCTGGCAAAAGAGACGGAAACCGGGATGCTCCGCGTGGAGATCGCGGACAATGGCCCAGGAATGGACGAAGCCACTCGCAAACGCATCTTCGAGCCGTTTTTCACCACCAAACCAATGGGAGAAGGTACGGGACTGGGACTTTCCGTGTCCTATTTCATCATCACCGAAAACCACGGCGGCGAGATGAGTGTGGAATCTTCACCAGGGAAAGGGACGAAATTCATTATCAAACTGCCGGTGAAAAAGGAGATTAAACGAGATTTCGGAGAAAACAGATAATATATATTCCCAAATTATAAAACTGATTTTAACCGCGAAAGTTTTAACCACGAAAGACACGAAAAACACGAAAATATATTCTTTTTTCGGTATCTTTCATATCGGCATAAAGGTAGCTGACACTCCGGGTTTGCAGGGGCGCATTTACAACTTGGGGGAGCAGTCCCGGAGGGACGACTGAAAGCTTTTCAGTCGTCCCTCCGGGACGTGATGATCCGGAATCTCACCCGGCAATGAATTGCCGGGCTATTTTTCAGTCGTCCCTCCGGGACTGAAAATCACTCCCCTGACTTGTAAATACGCCCGGTTTGCAGTTCCCTCTTCGGCAACCGCCTGAGCGCGGAACCGCGAACCGAAAAATGGAGGACGCTCTCTTTTTTTCGTGTATTCCGTGTGTTTCGTGGTTAAAATATATGATAATCAGAAGCTGACAGATCAGTAACCTTTCAGGAAAAAAAGACATATTTACAATAAGCTGAAAGCTGAAAAACCCGGTTAATAACAGCTTCTACATAAATGAGATTTCATGAATCCCTGCTTAACAGGGGCTTACAGATCAGGAAAAAAATTTCTGGAAAGATTTAACTATATGATATGATTCATGAATAGAAAAAGGAGGTTTACTATGTCAATTCAATGGCACAAATCAACATGCCCCTATTGTGGTTTTGGCTGCGGCCTGATGGTTGGCGTTGAGCAGGGGAAGGTCGTTAAGGTTAAGGGGATGGAGGATCATCCGACAAATAAAGGAAAGACATGCATCCTTCCAGCGAATTATCCGCCGATTTTCACCGATAAGGACCGCCTGAAACACCCTATGCTGCGACGTGACGGTAAACTTGTCCCCGTTGAATGGGATGAGGCCATCAGCCATGTCGCATCCGTTCTCAGACAAATCATCGCTGAACATGGTCCGGGTGCGGTAGCTTTTTATGGCGGTGCGATTAATCTGACTGAAGAGTACTACCTCATGAATAAGCTGATGAAGGCGGCCATCGGCACAAACAACATGGAATGCAGCACACGCCTGTGCATGGCCAGTACGGCCGTCGGATTTGTGTCCACCTTGGGCGCGGACGCCCCTCCTGCTTGTTACGCTGATATTGAAAAGGCCGACCTTTTCCTGATTGCTGGTAATAATATGGCTGTTTCCGTGCCGGTCTTGTTCCAGCGTGTAAGAGCATCCAAGGAAAAAAACAATGTCAAAGTCATTGTCATTGATCCCCGCAGGAGCGCAACCGCAGACATTGCGGATATTCATCTCCAGTTGAAACCCGGAACGGACGTGCCCCTGAACCACACCCTGGCTCACATCCTGTTGAAAGAGGGTTTTGTCAACGAAGACCGTGTCGAGCATTATGCCTCTGGTTTGCGCGACCTGAAAGCGCTGGTGGAAAAGTATCCGCCCTCACGGGGCGCCCAGATAACCGGATGCCCTGAAAATCAGTTAATCGAGGCCGCTCGTGCCATCGGCAGCGCCAAAGCGATGCTCACCTTCTGGTTTCAGGGTTACAATCATTCCTCACAGGCTGTGTATAAAAACAATACCTTACATAATTTATCACTTCTGACGGAAAACTTCTGCCGCCCGGGAGCCGGCCCGCTTTCGATTACGGGTGAAGCCAATGCCATGGGAAACCGTTGGGTTGGTTCGCTGGCTCACCTTTTGCCAGGTATGCGGATGGTGGCGAATTCCCAACACCGAAAGGAAGTCGCCGATTTTTGGAAAATCCCCGCGGATAATATTTCGCAGGCCCCCGGTCGTTCCATTATGGATAGTATCAAGGGGCTTCACACCGGAGATATACGTGCATTATGGGTGATGACCACCAACCCGGCCGCCTCGATTCCCAACACGCGATGGGTGACAGAAGCCCTTGGAAAAGCTGAATTGCTTATTGTCCAGGATATCTTTCATCCGACCGAGACGACTTTACTGGGGGATGTGATTTTTCCGGCCGCGCAATGGTGTGAAAAGACAGGTACGTTTATCTCTGCAGAACGACGCATCGAACTGGTACAGGCCGTGATTGATCCTCCTGGTGAAGCCAAACCCGATTATGAGATTATCTGGCTTATGGCGCGCGCCATGGGCTTTGAAAAAGAATTCCCTTATACATCGCCGGAGGAAGTTTTTGAGGAGTTCAAAAAAATCACCAAAGGACGTTTATGTGATATGAACGGAGTCACTTATGAACGCCTGCGGGGCAATATCGGCCCTCAACTGCCCTGCCCTGACGCGGATCATCCTGGGACTCCGCGCCTGTTTACGGACTGGCGTTTTCCCCGTCCTGATGGCCGGGCCGCGCTCCTGCCGCGTGATTACAAAGCACCCGGCGACACGTTAGATGAGCAATACCCGTTCGCACTTATCACCGGACGTCTGGCAGGGCAGTTCAACACCCGCACCCGCACCGGACGTTCTCCGCAACTCAACAAAATGGCGCCTGATGCATTCATTGAAATCCATCCTGAAGACGCTCTGAAGCTGAATATTTCAGAGGGACAGGAGGCCGAGATTTCTTCACGCCGGGGAAGCTTCCGCCTTCCCGTCCGATTGACGGACCGTCTTCTCACCGGCACTGTCTTCATCCCCTGGCATTACGGAAGCGCGCTATGGGTCGGAGAGGGGAAATCAGTTAACCTGATCACCAGTACGGTGTGTGATATACACTCCAAACAGCCGGAATATAAATTCAGTGCGGTGCAAATTCGGCCTGTTTCATAGGTCCAAGGGACAACCTCGAAAATCTTGCTCTTGCTCTTGCTCTTGCTCTTAATCTTATAACGCTGTAAATTTTAAGAGTAAGAGCAAGAGTAAAAGTAAGAGCAAGAGTAAGAAAGTGAACGATACGCTGGGGCACAGCATGGAAGTTCAATGCGGTAAAGATACGGGCCGCTTTCATAGGTCAAAGGGGTAAAAACAAGTCTTTTCAACTTTTCAATTCAGGGAGAAAATTGATGAACAAACAGTCCATGAAAAACAGGTCGGAAGCCACGCAGCAGACGGTTAAGTTCTTTGAAACCCTGCTCAGGGCTTCGACGGACGGCATCGTAATTACGGACACAACCCAGAATATAATCGTTGTCAATGAAGCGTTCTGTTCCATATTCGGAAGCCAATGGGGAGATATGGTTGAAACCAGCCTGTTTCTATGGCTTGAACAATTAGACAGCGGTGCTTTGAACACATGGGGCAAGCTGGAGGCGCGTGTGCGGACTGAAGGGGCCTGCCGTAATACGGAGTTTATGATGACCATACCGGATGGTGTAAATTATTACAGTGTGAATGCCTCCCTCCTGGATCAGGTGGCTGATGAGGAAAGCGGAGTTATCATCAGCATCTGGCGGGATGTGACCGATTTCAAACGAACCCAGGCAATGCTGCAACAATACGCCAAGGAACTGGAGATGGCCAATGAAGAGGTGAAACAGTTCGCCTATATCATTTCTCACGATCTGAGGGCCCCCCTTGTCAATATAAAGGGTTTTTCCGCCGAGCTTCGGTACGGCCTGGATGAAATTAATTCAGTCATGGAATCAGCGATTCCCCATCTGGATGAAAAGCAGAAGGAATCCGTGAACATTGCCCTTGAGGAGGATATACCGGAAGCTTTTGATTTTATCGAATCATCCGTGAATCGCATGGACAGTTTCATAAATTCGCTTTTAAGACTTTCGCGTTTGGGGCGGCATGAACTCAAACCGGTGGAAGTCAATATACGCTCGGTTGTCGAAGCCGTCTTGAAAGACATCGCCCACCAGATTGAAGAACGTAAGACCAGGGTGACCATGGGGTCCCTGCCATCGGTCATTGCGGACCAGACCGCCATGGAACAGATAATCGGCAATCTGTTAAATAATGCCGTTAAATACTGGGAGCCTGAGCGCCCCCTGGAAATTGAAATCATGGCCGAGACATCCCAAAATGAAACTGTCATCCATGTTCGCGATAATGGGCGCGGGATCGCCAAAGATGATATGGATAAGGTTTTCGCGCCTTTTCGGCGCGCAGGCGAGGAAAATGTTCCGGGCGATGGCATGGGACTTGCTTATGTGCAAACCATGGTGCGCCGTCATGGTGGACGCATAAAGTGCGAGTCTGAACACGGTGCGGGCACAACCTTCACCTTTTCTATTTCCAAAAGAATTTCAGGGTTATGATCATTGTCCGGTCCATCTCGGCTTGGATTGCTAAATCCAAGCCATCCACCTGATTTGCCAATCCGACGGGTGGCCGAAACGATGATGAAGACCAATTTCAGAAAGGAGACCATGATGACTGATGTTAATAATGCTACAATCCTTATAATCGAGGATGATCCCGGGCATAGTCGCTTAATCGAAAAAAACCTGCGTCGCGCCAATGTGAAAAATGGAATCATTAAAGTAACTGACGGCAGGCAGGCACTTGATTATCTGTTTGAAGAAGGCGAATACGCCGGCCAAAAACGCGCTTCATCGTTACTTGTGCTGCTTGACCTGAATTTACCGGTATTCAGCGGCATCCAAGTGCTCAGGCGTATGAGAGAAAATGATTCCGCCAAACTGATACCGGTTATCATTCTGACTACGTCCGATGACAACCATGATATATCCAGGTGCTACGAGCTGGGTTGTAATGTTTACGTAACAAAACCTGTTGATTATGGAAAATTCTCAGAGGCTGTTCAGAAACTCGGATTGCTTTTATCGGTAGCCAGTGTACCGGAAAGGAGTTAAGTATTATGAATAAATCTGAATCTGTCAGTATTCTCTACATGGAAGACGACCTCGGACTGGCGCGTCTTGTTCAGAAACGAATGAGGCGGGCCGGCTATAGCGTGGATATCGCCGGCGATGGTAAAATCGGTTTGGAAATGTATCAAACCGGCCAATACGATGTCATTGCTGTGGACCAGAAGATGCCGGGCTATAGCGGCCTTGAAGTTATCAGGATCCTGGCCTCCCGGGGGCCATTGCCGCCGATCATAATGATCACGGGTAAGGGCAGTGAACTCGTAGCTGTTGAAGCTATGAAAATCGGGGCCGGGGATTACCTCGTAAAAGATGTTGACTGCAAATATTTTGAAACCCTGCCCGGGATTATCGAACGGCTGCTTGAGCGTCAGCGTCTCATTAAAGAAAAAAAAGCGGTCGAGAATGCCCTCCGGGAAAGTGAGGAGAAATACCGGCTGCTTATTGAAAATCAGACTGACCTGATTGTAAAGTTTGATCCGGAAGGCCGGCTCCTTTATGTCAGCCCGTCGTACTGCAAAACATTTGGGAAGACCCAGGAAGAACTGGTCGGAAAGACATTTATGCCTCTCATCCATGAAGATGACCGTGAAAATGTCGCAAAGGCGATAGATAATGTGTACAAACCGTCATTTACCGCTTATGTGGAAGAACAGGCTATGACGAAGGACGGATGGCGCTGGCAGGCCTGGCTGAATACTGCCGTACTCGACGATGAAGGTCAGGTGGTGGAAATTGTCGCTGTCGGGAGAGATATCACAAAGCGCAGACAAGCCGAGGAGGAGAAGGAGAAACTCGAGGCAAAAAATCGGCAACTTCAAAAAGCCGAAAGCCTGGCCCGTATGACCGGGGCCATCGCCCACAACTTCAACAACCAGCTCTTTACTGTGATGGGTAACCTGGAGATGGCTATGGATGATCTGCCGCGGGATGCCGCATCCACCGGAAAGCTGGAAGAGGCATTGCAGGCGACTCTCCGGGCCGCGGATATGAGCGGACTGATGCTGACCTTACTCGGACAAACGACCGTCAAACTTGAGATAGCGGATCTTGCCGATATCTGCCGCGAAAGCCTGCCTGAGCTTCGATCTGCCATGTCCAAAGGTATAAAGCTGGAGACCGATTTCCCTATTCCCGGGCCCGCGGTCAAAGTGAATACCGCTCGCATGCAACAGGTCCTTATTCATCTGGCAACCAATGCCTGGGAAGCTGCGGACAAAGGCCGGGGCAGCGTCCGCCTTTCCGTAGGAACGGTTTCATCAGCGGATATCCCGGATTCTGGCCGCTTTCCTCCGGACTGGCAACCCCAAGGCAATGCCCATGCCTGCCTGGAAGTGGCGGATAAAGGGTGCGGGATCAAACCCGAGGATATCGAGAATATATTCGACCCGTTTTTTACCGATAAGTTCACAGGCCGGGGCCTGGGTCTGGCTGTTGTGCTGGGCATTGTAAAAGCCCTCAACGGGGGCGTCACCGTGGAGAGCGAATTGAAGCGGGGGAGCGTGTTCCGGGTGTTTCTGCCCCTGTCAGAACAAAACATTCCCCGGCCAAAAGATATCACCGCACAGACGCCGCCGATCAAGAGTGGCGTCGTTCTGCTGGTGGACGACCAGGACGGTGTGCGCATCGTGGCGGAGGCCATGCTGACGCGGATCGGTTTTGAAGTACTCGCCGCCGGAAACGGGGCCGAGGCCGTGGAGATATTCCGTGAAAAACAGGCGAATATCAGCGTTGTGATTTCCGACCTGTCCATGCCGATCATGAACGGCTGGGAAACCCTGGCGGCCATAAGGCGCATCTGCGCCGATATTCCGATGATTCTGGCCAGCGGGTACGACGAGGCCCGGGTGATGAACGAAAAGCCCGGCGAGCGGGTTCAGTTTTTTTTGCAAAAACCCTATGGGATGAAGACCTTGAAGGATGCCTTGGCAAAGGCACTGGGCGATCCTCCGTCATCATCGAGAGAAAACGGAGAAGAAATATAATCTGCCATATGTGTCCTGCCATGCAGGAGCGCTGAGGAAGGATGAAAAGAACAAGCCGCTCTTTATGCTGGCAAAAGAACAAAGACCGATATGCTCCGCGTGGAGATCAGGAACAGCTAGCCCGAGACTACCCGCAAACGTATCTTCGGACCGTTTTTCACCACCATGTGGGTACTGGCCTGGAGTTGAGTGTATCGTATTTTATCATCACCGAAAACCACGGGGCGAGATGAGCATGGAGTCCGCCCCAGCGGGGGAACGACGTTCATTATCAGATTGCCGCCGGGGAGGAAAGGAGAAGCATGAAAATTGAAAAGAATAAAAAGAATAATAAAAATCAGATCAGCAATAGCAGTGATTCTTGTTGCCACTTCTTTCTTTACGACTATTACAGGTTGTAAAGGACATATGGAGGATCCGCTTACCGCGGAAGAAAGAGCTTGGCTCAACAAGCATGATGACAAAATACGACTCGTCCCAAGCTCCGCATATCCTCCGATTGATTTTTTTGATGAAGATGGGATCCAGAAAGGTATTACAACGGATATTATCAGCGCCATAGAAAGAAAGCTTGATTTCAGAGTAAAGAGAGTTTATGTTAATACTTGGAATGAGATGGTTGAAGCAGTAGAGAACCATGATGCTGATATTATCGGTTCAATTCAGGATACGCCTGAGAGAAGGGAATTCTTGGATTTCACAAGACCCTATATTACTGTGCCCAATGTCATCATAGTGAAAAAGGATGCAGATGGGCCGCTTATATTGAATAGGATGAAGGAAAAAAAAGTGGCAATTGTAAAGGGATATGCCACTTACAAGTTTGTAAAACAAAAAAATCCTCTTATTGATATCGTGCCGGTAAAGGATAATACAGAGGGGTTGCAGAGGGTTTCCTTTGGGCGAACTGATGCTTTTGTCACCGATACTGCTGTTGCCTCATATTATATTGAAAAACTTGGAATATCCAACCTTAAAGTGGCTGGCAATGTGGGATTTGAATGGAACCTTTGCCTTGCTTCGAGAAAGGACTTGCCTGTACTGAACCGTATTCTCGAAAAGGGGCTTTCCCTGGTCACCCATGAGGAGAGAGAAATTATTTACAATAAATGGATACGTCTGGAGACGAAGCCCTTTTATAACTCCCGGGAATTCTGGTTTATATTATCTGGCCTGTCTGGCACAGCATTTTTGGTCATTTTAATAATCCTTTTATGGAACAGGATACTAAGGCATCAGGTCGGGCAGCGTACTGCAAAACTGGATGAATCCAATAAGCAACTGAGGGCAAGTGAGGAGCGGTTTCGTACGCTCGTGGGGAACATTCCCGGTGTGGGCTACCGCTGTGCATGTGATAAACACTGGAGTGTGGAATTCATCAGCAATGAAATTGAAGTGCTCAGCGGCTATCCCGCGTCGGACTTCCTTTCGAACCAGAAGCGTTCATACGCTTCGATTATTTACCCCGACGACGTACAACTGGTCGAGGACATCGTTTTGGGCAGAATAGACAGGAAAGAGACCTTCACCATCGAGTATCGCATTGTTCGCGCCGACGGGGATATCCGCTGGGTTTTTGAGAAAGGGCAAGGTGTCTTTGGCGAAGGCGGGAACCTGCACTACCTTGACGGTGTGATCATGGATATCACCGAGCGCAGGGAGGCAGAGGAACGGTTTCGTGTACTGTCGCAGATATCGCCTGTCGGAATATTCATCGCCGATGCTGATGGAAAAACCACATATTGGAATGAGCGACTACGTGAGATCACAGGAATGTCAACCGATGAGGGTAAAGGTACAGGATGGGCCGATGGCATACACCCTGATGACAGGGAACGTGTGTTTGCCGAATGGTATGAGAGTGCCGAAGCGCGGGCAGATTTCAGATCAGAATACCGCTTTGTGGATCGGAAGGGTAAGGTGACGTGGGCAATCGGACAGGCTGTGGCCATGAAAGATTCAAATGATGAAATAATCTGCTTTGTGGGAAATATTACAGATATCACAGATCGCCGGCAGGCTGAGGAAGAAATCCGTCATCTGCGCAACTACCTGTCCAACATTATTGACTCCATGCCGTCTGTGTTGGTCGGGGTGGACATTGATGGCAAAGTAAGCCAGTGGAACAAGACAGCGGAACAGACCACGGGGGTCTCTGCCTGCGTGGCACAGGGAAAAACTCTTTCTGATGTGTTTCCCAGGATGGCATCGGAGATGGAAAAAATAGCCGAAAGCATCAGGACCCGGGAAACAAAACAGGAACAGAAGAGGCCCCGCGTGTCGGAGAACGGCACCTGTTACGAGGACGTAACCATCTATCCCCTGATCGCGAACGGCGTGGAGGGCGCGGTGATCCGCATTGACGATGTGACCGATAAGGTGCGTATGGAAGAGATGATGATCCAGAGCGAGAAAATGCTTTCTGTCGGAGGGCTGGCTGCGGGGATGGCCCACGAGATAAATAATCCCCTGGCCGGTATGATGCAGACCGCCGATGTCATGAGCAATCGTCTGACCGATCTTGCGATGCCGGCCAACATGCGTGCCGCGGATGAAGTCGGCATCAGTATGGATGACATCAGAGCCTTTATGGAAAAAAGAGGTATCCCGCGTATGATCAGGGCAATCAACGAATCGGGCCGGCGTGCAGCACATATCGTGGACAACATGCTCAGTTTTGCCCGCAAGAGCGAGGCCAAGGTCTCTTACCATGCTCTTTCCGAACTTCTCGACAAAACCCTGGAATTGGCGGCAACCGACTATGATCTCAAAAAGCACTACGATTTCAAGCTGATCGAAGTTAAAAAGGAGTACGAAGATAACCTGCTCCCTGTGCCCTGTGAGGGAGGCAAGATACAGCAGGTGCTGCTGAACATCCTGCGCAATGGCGCCCAGGCCATGCAGGACGCGGGAACAGAAAAACCTCGGTTTATCATCCGAACACGGGTTGAAAAAGAGCGGAAAATGGTCTGTACGGAGATTGAGGACAACGGCCCAGGCATGGATGAAGAAACTCGCAAACGAGTATTTGAGCCTTTCTATACCACCAAGCCTGTAAGAGTAGGCACCGGCCTGGGGTTGAGCGTTTCCTATTTCATCATTATCGAAAATCACGAGGGTGAGATGGCTGTTGAATCCGGACCCGGCTCCGGCGCGAAATTTATCATCCGCCTGCCATTGGAAAATGGGAAAGCATGAGCGAATCCGTGAAGACACTAGTACAGCAAGGCAGAAGTTCGTTACCCCTCGCTCGGCTCGGATTGGCAAATCCGAGCCGCCGGATTTGTCAATCCGGCGGGAGCAGAAAGGGGTAACGAATTTCTGCCTCAGTGTACTAGTACACCACTTTTTAAGTTCGTCCCCTCTTTTTAAAGGGGGCCGGGGGATTTTACGTTGCTAAAAAAAAGGTGTTACGGCAGAAATCCCCCCCGGCCCCCCTTTAAAAAGGGGGGAGGAATTTACGAATCGGTGTACTATTGATGATTGCGAAGATGAAACAAAAAAAGGAGTCAGATGGATAACAACTGCCAAACAACAATTCTTGTCATTGATGATGAGGCTATCATCCGGCAGACTTATGCCGACTACCTGGAAGACATGGACTACCGAATTCTGACAGCGGAAAACGGCCGCATCGGTCTTCAGATTCTCGAACGTGAAAAGGTGGATCTGGTGCTGACGGACCTGCGCATGCCCGAGGTGGACGGACTGGAAGTGTTGCGTCGCGCCGGGGAGCTTTCGCCGGAAACACCGTTGATTGTGGTATCGGGGACCGGCGTGATCGGTGATGCCGTAGATGCCCTGCACAAGGGCGCCTGGAATTATTTGCTTAAACCTATTGAGGATTTTTCGGTTTTGATGCATGCGGTGACAAATGCCCTGGAAAAGGCGCGGCTAAAGCTGGAGAACCGCAAATACCAGCAGCAGTTGGAGTATATGGTGGCCGATCGGACAGAGGAATTAAAACAGGCCAACGATCATTTGCGCATTGAACTGAACGAGCGCAAGCGGGTTGAGGAGGAACTGCGGTTGCGAACTGATGAGCTTTCTGAAGCCAATGAGGAATTGATACATCATAAAGACCATCTTGAGGATCTGGTTAACGAAAGAACAAAAGAACTTAAAGAATCCTTGGAAAGTCTGAAGCGTACGCAGGATTATCTGATACAATCTGAAAAAATGGCAGCACTGGGCGGGCTGGTTGCAGGCGTTGCCCATGAGATCAACACCCCGGTCGGCATAGGTGTTACGGCAGCCTCCCACTTGGAAGATAAAACCCGAAAATTTACAAAAGTGTATAAGACCGGCAATCTCTCACGCAGAGATTTTGAAAGCTATATCAATGTTGCAATGGAAAGTTCAAAGATGATCTTATCAAACATGAACCGTGCGGCAGATTTGATACAAAGTTTCAAGCAGGTTGCGGTTGACCAGTCAAGCGAAGAGCTACGTCGGTTCAGGATCAAAAAGTACGTATATGAAATTCTGGCAAGTCTGCACCCGAAATTCAAAAAAACGCGTTATGAAATTAAGGTAAAATGTCCTGATGATTTTGCTATCAACAGCTTTCCCGGCGCATTTTCCCAGATTCTGACAAACCTTCTTATCAACTCGCTCAAGCACGGTTTTGAAGGAGTTGATGAGGGAACCATTTCAATTGAAATCCTTAAAAAAGCTGAAAACGTAAAAATGTCCTACCAGGATTCGGGTCGCGGAATATCCGAAGAAAACATCAGTAAAATATTTGATCCATTTTTTACCACAAAACGTGGTCAAGGCGGCAGCGGACTCGGTATGCATATTGTATATAACCTGATCACTCAAACTCTTGGAGGTACTATACATTGCAGCAGCGTCGTCGGGGAAGGAACACAATTCGAACTCGGATTCCCATGTGATTACGAAGCATTGAACTCCTCGGAATCTTAATTTTGCTCTTGCTCTTGCTTTTGCTCTTTATATGAAAGGGTTCCCCCCTTCGGCAGGCTCAGTGCTCTGTTTCATAAATAATATCCGGGTTAAAACGGAGGAGTGCAAAGCTTGCTTTGCGCCACTGCGGGATTCCCGCAAAGCAGGCTTTGCACTCCGCGGAATTTATAACCCGGACATTATTTCTGAAACGGAGCACTCAGGAATGAGATTGCGATCAGAAGTAAGATTAAAATTAAGAGTAAAGCCTGGACGTTATTTATGAAACACTAAGTGCTCTGTTCCAGAAATAATGTTCGGATTAATTACACGGCCCGTCTGTAACGTAATCCTTCAGATTGCGCACGGATAAACAAAGCGGAGAGCGCAATCTGAAAGATTACGTTACATTGTGTCCTTTCCGACCCGGACATTATTTCTGAAACGGAGCACTAAGTACTCTGTTTCATAAATAATGTCCGGGTTAAAACGGAGGAGTGCAAAGCTTGCTTTGCGCCACTGCGGGATTCCTGCAAAGCAAGCTTTGCACTCCGCGGAATTTATAACCCGGACATTAATTCTGAAACACAGCACTAAGCCAGAAAGTAAAGAGAGAGGATATTATGACAAAAGATGATGTAATGGTATTTTCAGACGATGATAGTTTAACTGGCAATCAGCCATTTGAGTTTTCGGGCGACAATGTTTTACAAAAGAAAGAGATTCCCTGGAAACTTCTGATTGTTGACGACGATGAAGAAATTCATGCACTCACGAAAATGGTTCTGGCCGATTATTCGTTTGAAAACCGTCCTCTTCTGATGTTCAGCGTATATTCAGGGAAAGAAGCCATTGAATTTCTTGCCAGAGAGAAAGCCATTTCCATTGTATTGCTTGATGTTGTCATGGAAACAGATGATGCAGGTCTGAAATGCGCAAGGGATATTCGTGAGGAACTCAACAATCACACAGTAAGAATAATCCTGCGGACAGGACAGCCGGGGCAGGCTCCGGAACAGGAAGTGATTGTCAACTACGACATCAACGACTATAAAGCAAAGACAGAGCTAACATCGCAAAAGTTGTTTACAGTGGTCACCGCATCGCTCAGGTCATACAGACAAATAAAAACGATAGACCAGAACAGGCGCGCCCTTGAAAATATAATAACAGCTTCCCACAGCCTGTTCGAACTCAGATCGTTCAGTCTTTTTGCCACCGGAATATTACAGCAGCTCACATCAATTCTGCGGCTCGACGAAAGCTCGCTTTATGCAAATAGCTCAAGCCTTTCAGCCCTAAGGGATATCGGCCAATATGAATATAATATTCTGGCCGCAACCGGAGATTTTGCAGGAAAAGAGAATTGTTCCGTTGATCAAGTTGTGCCGAAAGATATCCGCACCCGTCTGCTGGAGGCCGCCAGCAAACATGAGAGCATCTTTACCGATACCACCTACACAGGTTATTTCGAAACTAGAAAAGGAGAACGCCACCTTCTGTACCTTCAGTGGCAAAGAACCCTGACAGAGGTTGATCGTGACCTGATATCGATATTTGCCACAAATGTTGCTATAGCATTCGAAAACATCTCGCTGAATAACGAGGTAATAAAAACTCAGAAAGAAGTGATTCTCACATTGTCAGAAGTGGTGGAAGGACGTTCAAAAGAGACGGCCAACCATATCCGTCGCGTTGCCGCTGTTGCATGCATGATTGCAAAAAAAATAGGGCTGAGTGACCACGAAGTAGAGATGGTACGGCTTGCAACGCCAATGCATGACATCGGAAAAGTGGGTACGCCGGATTCGATTCTTAAAAAGCCAGGTAAACTGACAGCCGAAGAATATGAAATCATAAAAAAACACGCAGAACTGGGCTATAATATATTCAGGAATTCGGCCAGTGAAATGATGATATCCGCGGCGATCATTGCCCACCAGCATCATGAAAAATGGAATGGAAAAGGATATCCTAAAGGGCTTAAAGGTGAAGAAATACACATCTACGGCAGAATAACTGCTTTGGCTGACGTTGTCGATGCTCTGACAAGCAAACGATGCTACAAAGAGCGATGGGATATGGATAAAGTAATCAGATTACTCAAAGAAGAGCGCGGTGAGCACTTCGACCCACGGGTTGTCGATATTTTCCTCGACTCACTTGATGAGTACAACGAGATCCTGAGACAGTATCCGTCATGAATGAAAAAACTCTCAGCGGCTATTTTGAAACTCAGATTTTTTCTGTTATTGCCGGAAAGGAGTTAATTAATTAAATATTATGGAATCTGTTCGCATCCTCTACATGGAAGACAACCCCGGATTGGCGAGTCTCGTTCAAAAACGAATGAAGCGCGCTGGCTATAATGTGGATATCGCCCGGGACGGTAAAATCGGTTTGGAAATGTATCTGAACGGGCAATACGATGTAATTGCCATGGACCAGGAGATGCCGGGCTATAGCGGTCTTGAAGTTATCAGAATTCTGGCCTCCCGTGGACCATTGCCGCCGATCGTAATGATAACGGGTAAGGGTAGTGAGACGATAGCTGTTGAAGCCATGAAAATGGGAGCCGGCGATTACGTCATTAAAGATGTTGACGGCAAATATTTTGAAACATTGCCCGGGATCATAGAACGACTGCTTGAACGCAAGCATCTCATCGAAGAAAAAGAAGCAGCCGAGAAAGCACTTCGGGAGAGCGAGGAGCGGAGGCGGGCGGAGGAACAGTTTCGTGTACTGTCGCAGATCTCGCCTGTCGGAATATTCGTCTCTGATGCTGATGGAAAAATCACTTATTGGAATGACCGACTATGTGTGATCACAGGAATGTCAACCGATGAGGGCAAAGATACAGGATGGGCCGATGGCATACACCCGGATGATAGGGAACATGTGTTAAGTGAATGGTATGAATGGTATGAGAGTGCCGAAGCGCGGGCAGACTTCAGATCAGAATGCCGCTTTGTGGATCGGAAGGGTAAGGTGACGTGGGCAATCGGACAGGCTGTGGCCATGAAAGATTCAAATGATGAAATAATCGGCTTTGTGGGAAATATCACAGATATCACAGATCTCAAACATGCGGAAGAGGAGAATCATCATTTGCGCAACTACCTTTCCAACATCATTGACTCCATGCCGTCGGTGCTGGTAGGCGTGGATTCCGACGGCAAAGTAACGCAGTGGAACAGCGAAGCGAAGCGGGCCACGGGAGTTTCTGCTGCGGATGCCGTGGGACATCCCCTGGCGCGAATCTTTCCTCGACTGGCCGCCGAGATGGAAAGGGTACGCGAGGCCATGCATACGCGGGAAGTGCGCTCCGACCTCGGACGGATCTACATTCATGATGGCGAACGCCGCTACGAAGACGTGCTGATCTATCCCCTGATCACAGACGGCGTGGAAGGAGCAGTGATCCGGGTGGATGACGTGACCGAACAAGTGCGCCTGGAAGAGATGATGGTGCAGAGCGAAAAAATGCTCTCGGTGGGCGGACTGGCCGCGGGCATGGCCCACGAGATCAACAACCCCTTGGCCAGCATGATGCAGACCGCGGGCGTTATGTCCAGCCGCTTGGCAAATATCAATCTTCCGGCAAATCAACGCGCCGCGAAAGAGATCGGGGTCAGTACGGAGGCCATTCGCGCCTTTATGGAAACCCGGGGCATCCTGCGCATGATCGCTACCATCAACGAATCTGGTCGGCGAATGGCGGATATTGTGAACAATATGCTCAGTTTTGCCCGGAAAAGCGATTCGTCTGCCTATACCTATGATATAGCGTCCCTGTTGGACAGGACTCTGGAACTGGCTTCCACCGATTACGATTTGAAGAAGCAATACGACTTCAAGACCATTGATATCGTGAAAGAATACGATTCAGACTTGCCTCTTGTGCCGTGCGAAGATACCAAGATTCAACAAGTGCTGCTGAACGTCCTTCGCAATGGCGCAGAGGCCATGCAGGAGGAAACAGGGAATGATGAAAACGGAATAAGGAAGGGCAAAAAGCCTTGCTTCATCCTGCGGCTGGCGCATGAAAAGGAGGCGGGCAGTCTCCGCATTGAGATTGAGGACAACGGCCCGGGCATGGACGAAGCCGTTCGTAAGCGGATATTCGAGCCGTTTTTCACCACCAAGCCCGTGGGTGAGGGCACAGGACTGGGGCTTTCTGTGTCCTATTTCATCATCACCGAAAACCACGGCGGCGAAATGAGCGTGAAGTCTGTTCCCGGCGAGGGAACGACGTTTATTATCAGCCTGCCTGTTGAAAGGAAATCATGAGCCGTTTTTCACCACCAAGCCCGTAGGCGTGGGCACGGGACTGGGGCTTTCCGTGTCCTATTTCATCATCACCGAAAACCACGGGGGAACCATGAATGTATCATCAGAACCCGGCAACGGGCGACATTCATCATTCGCCTTCCGCTGGAAAGATAAGGAGGCAAGCTGTGAAAAGCATACTGATAATTGATGACGAGCAGGCCGTGCGCGACAGTTTTGCGGACTATTTTGAAGACCGCCTGTGGCTGCCTATCCGGGCAGAAAGCGCCGAAGATGCACTGGATCTGCTTGAAACCGAATCTCCGGACGCCGCTGTGGTGGATGTGCGGCTTCCCGGCATGGACGGCAATGATTTTATTCGGAAAGCATACCCGCTGAACCCGGAGACGGCCTTTATTATCTGCACGGGGTCGCCCGAGTATCTTGTGCCGCCGGATCTGATGGAAGTGCCCTGTGTTTCAGACCGCCTGTTCAAGAAACCGGTGACCCGGATGGACAATCTGGAAAAGGAGATCATCCGGACGATCAGGAATATACACGGAAAGGAGGTCGCAGATGAATAACAACATAAACCCTGCAAAAATTCTCGTCATTGATGACGAGGCAGCCATCAGGCAGAGTTTTGCCGACTACCTGGAAGACTTGGAATTCATGGTGCTGACAGCGGAAAACGGGCGCATCGGATTGGAACTCTTAGAGCGTGAACAGCCGCAGGTGGTGCTGGTGGACCTGCGCATGCCGGAAGCTGACGGTCTTGAAGTACTCGGGCGCGGCAGGGAAATTGCTCCGGACACGCCTAAAATCGTGGTCTCCGGGGCAAACCGCATTGATGAAGTGGTGGAGGCCCTGCGGCTCGGGGCGTGGGACTACCTGATCAAGCCGGTAAAAGATCTCTCCATACTGGGGCACGCGGTGGATAAAGCCCTGGAAAAGGCGCGGCTGCTTCGGGAGAACCGCGCGTATCAGGATCACCTGGAGGCACTGGTACATGAACGGACCGCGGAACTCGAAGAGGCCAACACTGATTTGGCGAACATCAATGTACGGCTGCACAAGATCGTCGAATCAACGCGCAGACTTTCGGTTTGTGCGGATGTAAACCGCTTCGGTTCCAGACTGCTTGATGAATTTGCAGAGCATATGCTGGCATCCGGCGGAAGCATATATATGGTTGAAGATAAAGGCCTGCGGTTGCTGCATGCGCTGCCCCCCGGGCATCCGCCCCCGTTCATCCCCTTTCCCCTGAAAGAGGGTTCGATTTTCAGGCGGACGATTGATGAAAAAAGGACTTTCCTGATCCGGGATGTGGCCCGGGAACCCGGTATCGAACCCAGCGGATGGAGCGGTTATCAGGACGGTTCTGTCTTGGCATTTCCTCTCCCCAACGAACAGGGAGATATTGTCGGCGTCCTGACGCTGCATAACAAGGCCCTCCCGCCCTTTCTCGACCAAGACAGGGAAATCGGGGCTATCCTGGCCTCATACTCCTGCGAGACACTGCGCGCGGTAAGGGCCTTTGAAGCCCTGCATAAAAGTGAAAGACAATATCGGACATTATTCGAGAAGACAAACGATGCCATTTTTATCGTGGAGAGAAACACGGGGCGATACCTGGACGCCAATAAAGCCGCAGCAGAACTGGCCGGGCGTCCTTTGGAGGAACTGAGACGCCTGACCACCCGGGATGTTACACCTGAAGGGGCCGAACGGCTCCTGGCTATTGCTGATTCCGATGAAACCGCGGACCTGGGGACAGTGACCTATCACAGGCCGGATAACACCCATCGGATCGCCAAGTTCAGCATGGTGCCACTGGACAGCAAGTCCGTGATCGGCATCGCAAGGGATATCACTCGCGACCTGGAAATCGAAGATCAGTTGCGCCAGTCGCAGAAAATGGAAGCCATCGGTACTCTTGCCGGCGGTATCGCCCACGATTTCAATAATATCCTGACGGGTATCCTGGGGTACGCGGAACTGGGACTTATGGGTTCCGATCCCGGGAACCCGGTCATGAACAAGTTGGAAGCAATCCGGAAATCCGGGGAGCGCGCCCGCGATCTGGTGGCCCGGATACTGGCCTTCAGCCGCGCTGAAGAGCAGGTAGCCTCGCCAGTCAGAGTGGATCTGATACTCCGGGAGGCCTTGAAACTGCTCCGGCCAGCCATCCCGTCCACCATTGAAATTCAGCAACGCATTGATAAAAATTGCACGATACTTGGCGATCCGACCCGCATACATCAGGTCATCATGAATTTATGCACCAATGCAAACCACGCAATGTATGCCTCCGGAGGAGTACTTGATCTCTCCCTGGCGATTGTAAAAATAGGAGGAGAATCTGCCGTGCCACTCCGAATACCCCCGGGCGGATATGTAAAACTGACGGTCTCCGATAGCGGCCCCGGGATTCCGCGTGAAAACCTGGCCCGGATCTTTGATCCCTATTTCACTACAAAGGAAAAAAGCAAGGGGACCGGCCTGGGGCTGTCCGTAGTGCATGGTATTGTCAGAAGCCACGGGGGAACAGTTACTGTAAAAAGCAAGATTGGCTCGGGCACTGAATTTGAAGTGTATCTGCCGGTTGCGGCCGCGGATGATAATGCTAATGGCAAACAGGAAAAACTCGAATCCCAGATCCCGGGTGGAAATGAACACATCCTGCTGGTGGACGACGAGGAGGTTATAGTGGCGGTTGAAAAGGAGATGCTGGAAGCGCTGGGTTACCTCGTAACGGCTACAGATAAGGCGGATGAAGCGTTAACGATTTTTGAAGGCTCGCCGGAGCGGTTCGACCTGGTCATCACAGATATGACCATGCCGAAAATGACCGGTGTCCGACTGGCGGAAAAACTGAAAGAGTTAAACCCAGGGATCAGAATAGTTATCTGTTCCGGTTACAACGAAACCATTTCCCGGGAAAGCAGCCGCGAACATGGCGTCGAGGGGTATATCCAAAAGCCGGTGATCATGGACGAGCTTGCGGAAACAGTGCGGAACATCATTGACGGGAACAAGGGCTGAACGGAAGTAAAAATCATTATCAGAGGAACGTATCATGAGTAAAGCAGGCAAAGACCTGAAACGAAATCCCTCTTTAAAAAAGTGGGATAAAAAAGAGAGGGCGGCGGTCCCGTACAGCCCGGTCAGACACCGTTTGCTGGTTCCGCTCGCCGCTGTGCTGATGCTGCTGGTCGGCGGGTTCGGGGCGGTTATGATAACCATGCAGCAAAACTACATGAATCAATCAAGCCAGGAGAAACTGGATGTGGCTTCTGACGGGCTTCAAGATTGTCTGACCAGGCAAGCCCGTGTCTTGGCCGCTCTTGAGGAGGTCATGATCTTGGACGCGGGTCTGAGCGACGCGCTGAAGGCCCGGGACAGGGGTCGCCTGCTTGCCAATTATGAAGCCCTTTTCACGCGGCTCCGGGCGGAGTATGGCATCACGCACTTCTACTTCCACGGGCCTGATCGGGTGAATCTGTTGCGGGTATATAATCCGGAAAAGCGCGGCGGCCGCATTGACCGATTCACCGCGCGCGAAGCAGAGCGCACTGGCAAGACAGCCTCGGGCATCGAGCTGGGATCGCTGGGCACTTTTACCTTGCGGGCGGTGCGGCCGGTCTTCGATGGCAACATCCTCACTGGCTACCTGGAACTGGGCAGGGAGATTGAGGACATTCTGACCGATCTTCATGAAAAGTACGGGGTTGAACTGGCGGTGTCCATCCGCAAAAGTACTCTGGAACGGAAAAACTGGGAAGCTGGCATGAAGTTGTTCGGCAGGGATGCCGACTGGGACAGGTTTTCTGATGACGTGCTGATCTACTCGTCCCTGCCCAATTTTCCGTCCGAATGCGAGCGATTCATTCATGGTGAGAAGAGCCATGAACATGGCGATGTTCATGCCGAAGCAGTCTTCAACCGCAAATCGTGGCGAGTCATGACAAAACCGCTGGCGGATGCGTCCGGCACCGAGGTGGGCGACCTGATCGTTTTGCACGACATTTCCGAGGCCAAGGCTGCCTTTTATCGGATCCTTGCCGCTGCATCAGGGGTGACATTGGCTTTTCTGGCAGGGCTGTTCGGGTTCTTTCATGCCTTACTGCGGCGAATCGACCAAAGCATCCGTGTGCAGCAAGCTGATCTGGCCGAAAACGAGACCAACCAGCGCATCCTGCTGGACAACATCCTGACCCAGGTATGGTATCTGACAGACGACCATACTTACGGTGCGGTGAACAAGGCACATGCGGAGTTTAACGGCGTTAAGACTGAAGACCTGGCCTTTAAGGACATGTACGATATCTTTCCGCAGGATGTGGTTGAGGTTTGCCGGCAGGGCAATATCGAGATATTCACAACCGGCAAGGCGTTCCGAACCGAGGAATGGGCTCCCCATGTTTCCGGTGAGAGGCGGCTGATCTCCATCATGAAATCGCCCAAACTCGATGAAAACGGTGAGGTCGAATATGTGGTATGTTCGGCGGATGATATCACCGAGCACAGGCAGACAAAAGATGCATTACTAAGGAGTGAGAAGAAATACCGGGAGATATTCAGTCATGCTGTGTGGGGCATTTTCCAAAGTACACCGCAGGGGCAATTTATAAACTGTAATCCGGCATTTTCCCGGATATTCGGATATGATTCACCTGGAGAACTCATATCAGCCATCTCCGACATTTCGAAACAGTATTATGTTTACACTGATGACCGTGAAAGATATATTCAGATCCTTCAGGAAAAGGGAACTGTGGATAAATTTGAGTTCAAAGCCCGCCGAAAAGACGGTTCGGAGGTATGGGTTACCAATAGTACCCGGATTGTTGCCGATCATGATGGCGATATTCTATATTATGAAGGTGTTGTGAGTGATATCTCTGATCGAAAGCTGGCAGAAGAGGCATTGCGGGAAAGTGAGGAGAAATTCTCAAAAATTTTCCACAATGCGCCCTTATTGATTACAATAAGCAATGTGGAAGACGGCACCTGCATCGAGGTGAATGAGGAATTTGTAAAGGTCTCCGGATTCACCCGGGAAGAAGCGATTGGGAAGACGTCCGTTGAGTTATTGAGATGGATTGAGCCGGAGGAGCGGGCGCGCTTGGCTGAAACCATTCGCTCGAATGGACGAATAGACGGAATGGAAGTGTCACTGAGGGCCAAATGCGGAAAGAAGATAATCTGTATGTACAGTGCTGTAATAATCACAATCAGAGGCAGGGAGCGCCTCCTTTCGCTTGCTCAGAATCTGACTGAGTACAAGCTGGCCGAGGAAGAAAAAGCCCGAATCGAGGACCAATATCGCCAGGCCCAGAAAGTGGAAGCTATCGGCAGACTGGCCGGCGGAGTGGCCCATGATCTGAACAACCTGCTCTCTCCTATCCTGGGGTACGGCGAGATGCTGGCGGATGATTTCAATCCGGGTGACGCGCGGCTGGAATCTGTAAAAGAAATTGTGAACGCCGGTTTCAGAGCCAGGGATCTGGTACGCCAGCTTCTGGCTTTCAGCCGCAAGCAGACCCTTGAGTACAGGACATTGGATATGAACAAAATTATCGAGGGCTTTGAAAATCTGCTACGGAGTACCATCCGGGAAGACATCGGGATCGAAATCATTCCGTCGCCAGACATCCGGCCCGTCCGCGCGGACATCGGCCAGATCGAGCAGGTGATCATGAACCTGGCCGTCAACGCCCAGGACGCCATGCCCGAAGGCGGCAGACTGATCATGGAAACAGCGATGGCGGAACTTGATGAAGAATACGCGGCATCCCGCCCCGGGGTTCAGCCTGGCTCATACGTCATGCTGGCCGTCAGCGATACCGGCAGCGGCATGGATGAGGAAACCCGCGGGCAGATTTTCGAACCGTTTTTTTCCACCAAGGGCGAGCGAGGCACCGGCCTGGGACTTGCCACGGTTTACGGCATCGTCAAACAGCACGGGGGTAATATCTGGGTTTACAGCGAACCAGGAAAGGGCACGACTTTCAAGGTCTATCTGCCCGTCTCCGAGGATGTCCATGTCGAAACAGAGCCACTTGAAAAACCGGCCCGGAACCAGCGTGGCTCCGAGACCATCCTGCTGGTGGAAGACAGCGAACAGGTGCGCGATCTTACCCATACCATTCTTGAACGGCAGGGATACACGATCCTTATGGCAGGGAACGGCGCCGAAGCTCTGGCAGTTCTGGCGTCACACGGCGGTCATGTGCATCTCCTGCTGACCGATGTGGTCATGCCCGGTATGAACGGCAAAGAACTGTTTGCAAAAGCCGCCGAAAAATATCCGGGCCTGAAGGTGCTTTACATGTCCGGCTATACCGGCAACGTGATCGCCCAATGCGGTGTGCTTGACGAAGGAATTGCATTCATACAGAAACCTTTTTCCGTAAAGGCCATGGCCGCCAAGGTGCGGGAAGTTCTGGATAGTGACTGAAAAAACCTGGTTTTTGACGCTGAGACTTCCGGGGTCTTAGGTGATTTCCAGGAAGGAATATACCCGGGGCCAGTTTGTAGTTCCGCCTTTAGGCTGCATAACACCGCCTAAAGGCGGAACTACGAACTTCGATCTGGTATGTTTTTTATTGGAAATCATCTTAGGTGATTTCCGAAAAAAAATATACCCGGGGCCAGTTTGTAGTTCCGCCTTTAGGCTGCATAACACCGCCTAAAGGCGGAACTACGAACTTCGATCTTCATTTCGGCCAGTCAATACGCTGCTCGCGCCGGATTGACAAATCCGGCGAGGACATGGCTCGTCAATCCGAGCCGAGCTGCATGGCCCAACCCGTCGCGCTACGCCATCTGCTTGCAAACCCGTGCTGGGAAACTTATTTATTATGTACGAAAGGAGAATGAACCATGAAAAGATTGAAAATTTTGTTTCTCATTTGTTTTTTTGTTTTGGGGGGAGCGGTTGCCGCTTTGGCCGCTGATGCAGCAGAAAAAGTGAAGGTCGGCGTCATTCATATACTGGGAAAGCACCTTGATCATATTGAACTGCGGCAGGGATTCCTCAATGGCATGAAGTTGAAGGGATATAATGTTGAAGTTATTGGTATTTTTGACGCCGATATCGTGTCGTATCCAGATGCCTATATCCGGCGCGGCATTGAGGAAGCCAAGCGAATGGAGGCGGCCGGAGCGCAATTGATCTTTTGCACCGCCATGTATCATGGTCTGAAGGACGGAGGTATCAAAATCCCCATCATAGATGCGGTTTTTCTGTCCCCCCTCATTCTGAAATATGCGGTGGAAAAGAACAATAAAAAATATATTCTCGGCAATGCCACAGGCACCATTTTCGGCTATTCCATTAAGGCCATTGCCGATTTTGTGCATGACGCAATGCCAAAGGCCAAAAAGATGGCTTATCTTTATTCTCCTGGTACTCCCACCGAGCGCCCGGAATCCGAAATCGCCGAAGAAGCTGGCAAAGTCGGCTTAAAGGTTGTCAATTGCCCATATAACGGCAAAAATGACATCGGAGAAGCGGTAAACAAAGCGATTAAAGACACTGATGTTTTATTTACGACCAACTGCATGGCTTTACACGGGGTTGAAAAGACGATTCTCGATGCTGCAAAAGCCAAAAATTTTCCGGTCATCACAGCTATTTTACATCATGTCAGGGAAGGGGCTTTGGTTGGTATTCAAACCGACTGGCACCGCGCCGGGGAGATGTGTTCGGACAAGGCTGACAAAGTGTTGAAAGGAACACCGGCGAATGAGATTCCCATTGAATTCTCAGATCGTTATGAAGTTTCTATTAATGTCAGCGTTGCCGAAAAACTGGGAATTGAAATTCCCTATACTATTCTGCAAATGGCTACGATCATTGAATAAGGAGAAAGCCATGAAAACGAAATGGAGCATCAGAAGTAAATTTCTCATTCCCACGCTGGGATTGATTGTCATCGGGATGGGGCTGACGTCCGGCATATCCTATTATAAGGCCGGGGACGCGCTTAGAACAGCTTTGGTCAGGGAACTGGAACAGATGGCTGGCAATATTGAACTGGTCATGGAATCCTGGTTAACCGACCGCAAATTAGACATCAGTAATTGGAGCCGTCAGCAGGTTTACAATGCAGCCATTAAAGATTCCTATATGGGCAGGATGGCCCGGAAATCCGCCAATCAGATCATGGCCGGATTAAAGGAGGATTACGGATGTTACCAGAATATCTGTCTTGCTGATCCGTCAGGAAATGTAGTTGCCGCGGCCGTTGCCGATGATAGCTTTGTCGGAGATCAGGCATATTTCAAGGCCGCCATGGAGGGTAAACTGACCATTTCCCAAGTGGTAAAGAGCGAAAAAACCGGGATGCCGGTATTTATTATCGCAGCGCCGGTCAAGGAAAACGGGAATCCCGCGGGGGTGTTCTTCGGTGTTCTGGATATGAGCGTTTTCAACGCCAAATTCATTGATCCCGTCAAGGTCGGTCAGAACGGGTATGCCTATCTCATCAATCATGACGGTTATATGCTTGCCCACCCCGATAAGAAGAATATCCTGAAACTCAATGTCAACGATTTCAGTTTCGGAAAAGAAATGATGAAGGGTGACGGTCTTATGACCTATCCCTGGCAGGGTGACAAAAAAACGGTGGCTATGAAAACCATTGATGAGTTGGAATGCATCATCGGGGTGAGCGCCGTGAATTCCGAGATCATGAAACCGGTGAGTACCTTCGGCCGCATTAACCTGATGGTCTCAGTCATTGTGGCTATGTTTGCAGGCCTGGCGGTTTTTTTAACTGCAAACGCGGTCGTCAGATCCGTCAACAATGTTGTTGAGGGGCTGAACCAGAGTGCCGACAAGGTGGCTTCGGCTTCGGCGATGGTGTCCTCCGCCAGCCATACCCTTGCCGAGGAAGCATCTGAGCAGGCGGCATCCATCGAAGAGACATCTTCCTCCCTTGAAAAGGTGTCGTCCATGACCCGGCAAAACGCGAGCAATGCAAGTGAGGCGGATAAGCTTGCCAGGGAAGCCAGGGAGGTTGTAGGCAACGCCAGTGGCTCAATGCGTCTGATGACCGGCTCAATGGTGGAAATATCCGAATCAGCGGAGGAGACCTCCAAAATAATCAAGACTATTGATGAGATCGCATTCCAGACCAATCTCCTCGCGCTGAATGCCGCTATTGAGGCTGCCAGGGCAGGGGAAGCCGGGGCCGGGTTTGCCGTGGTGGCCGATGAAGTCAGAAATCTTGCACTGCGGGCGGCCCATGCGGCAGGGAGCACGGGCGATCTCATAGAGAGCACTGTGAAGAAAGTCAGGGAAGGTTCGGAACTGATGACCTTTACCGCCACTGAATTCACAGGTATCTCTGAAATTGTCGGCAAGATGGCTTCACTGGCGGACGAAATCGCTGTCAGATCGGATGAACAGGCACATGGCATTGAACAAATGAATATTGCAATAGCAGAAATTGATAGTGTGGTGCATCGGAATGCGGCCAATGCCGAGGAATCAGCGGGCGCATCCGAAGATATGCGCGCCCAAGCCGGGCAATTGAAAGGCTTTGTTGACGAACTTGCAGTTCTGGTGGGGTGGAAGCATGGTTTGAGTAAGGGATTCTAAAAATAAAATACCCGAAAATGTAGGGTAGGCGGGGTGTAATTAAAAGTGTTAGGTACTTCAGCCTTGTTCCCAAACTCCGTCTGGGAACACACTTGCAGGCAGACTCTGTTTGCAGATACCTGACATTTCATGCAAAACCGGAGCTTTGCGGGCAATCGCGTTCCCGAACGGAGTTTGGGAACGAGGACTGACGGCGGCTTCACCTGACACTTTTAATTGCACCCGGTAGGCGGAGCGAAGCGTAACCCACCATCGCATCATTCGCCAACAAAGATGGTGGGTTACACCCTGCATTTTCCGGAATCGGGTATTTTATTTATTTGGAGTTCCTACCAGCTACCAGCAGATCGAAAAGTTTCCGGAAACTTTTCGATCTATTGAAATTCATGGATAATCCAGGTTAAAAACATTGTTGAATATCAGTACTACATCAACTTGTAAATTCCTCCCCCCTTTTTTAAAGGGGCCGGGGGGATTTCTGCCGCAACCCCCCCTTTTTTTTTGTAACATAAAATCCCCCCGACCCCCCTTTAAAAAAGGGGGAGGAACTTAAAAAGTGGTGTAGTACATGGAAAATGCCCCTGAACCCCTCAATGGATTGACAAATTTTCCTGAAATGCTTGGGATTTGTCAATCTCAAGCGAGCGGTAGTCAGTAGATCGAAAACTTCTGCAAACAGTGGATTCCGGGTTAAAGCTGTCATTCCGGGGAAAATTAAAAAACGGATGTTTTTTAATTTAACCCGGAATGACAATTTAACGTACTGTCATTCCGGTTTTAACCCGGAATCCACTGTCTGCAAAAATTTTCAATCTACTGAATTTTACTCGTTCCCAGGCGCAAGGCTCTGCCTTGCAGGGCATTTCGCTTAACCTGTCTGTTTTAAAACAAAAAACGAGGCAGAGCCTCTCAGGATGCATTCCGGAACGAGAATTTCCTACTTTTTGGGAATGCGCTATGCTCCCGCCGGATTGCCAAATCCGGATGTGGCTCGGATTTGCCAATCCGAGCCGAGCCACATGGCCGAACGAAGATCATGGCCTCAGGAAGCAGTTTTCAGGGAAAGGATTTTCGGCTGTAACCTGCTCTGCTCCCGCGATCAATTTTCCTGACATGGTCCGGATTTGCCATCCGAGCTGCGTGGTCAGGTTTTCTGACTCTGAACATGTGAGCTAAAGAGTTGTAAACAGATTGAAAAGAGCCTGTAATCATTTAATACCTGATAAAAAAATCAGGCAACTTAAAAAAAATGAATTTTTTTTCTTGACTAAACAGAGAATATAATCCATATTGCGCTCTAACAAATAAATCCGGTTCAGTAAATTATGGGAATACAGGAAAGAAAAAAGCGGGAAAGGGAAAGAAGACGTCAGCAGATAATGGTTGCTGCAAAGAGAGTCTTTTCTGTCAGGGGCTTTAACAAGGCCACAATGGAAGATATTGCCAAGGAGGCGGAACTCAGTCCCGGCACTCTCTATCTCTATTTCAAAAATAAGGATGAACTGTTTTCATCCCTCTCCATCAGAATCCTCCAATATCTGAATCTCAGGTTGGAACATCTGGTAAACGATGAAAAGGAGTTCGTGGCTGACGAAAGGATCGGGGAACTGAGGGATATCATGTATGATGTTTATGAATTTGATCCCCTGATACTGATCAACATGTTCCACCTCCAGTCCAGTGATACCTTGAAGAATTTATCTCCTCAGCTACTTGCCGATCTCAAAGAATTATCCCGGAACTCATTAAACCTGATGTCAAAAATATTTGATGAGGGAATAAAAAAAGGAGATTTCATAGATAAACATCCTGTGGCCCTCGCAGACATCGTATGGGCGATATTTTCAGGTGTTGTTCTTTGGGAAGAGAGCAAACGCCTGATTGATGATGATAAGAACTACCTTAAGGAAACTCTTGAAACCGCATTCGAAATATTCGGACGCGGGATAAGGAAATAAGCAAATTCGGTGTCCTGTGTTACACCGCGAAACATCGAACACTGAAACACTTACATAACTTTTTAAGGAGGGAAAGCATGGCAGAAAAAAAAGAAGTTGTAGAAACATCAGAAGCTCAGATTGCTGTTCATTGGGGAGAAGAGGCTTATTATGAGCCGTCTGCAGAGTTTATTGCCCAAGCGAATATGACGGACTCGGGAATTTATGAAAGGTTCAGTCTGGATAACTTTCCTAACTGTTTCAAGGAGTATGCCGATCTTCTTGACTGGTATGAGTACTGGGACACAATCCTTGATACCAGCGACGCACCCTGCTGGAAATGGTTTGTGGGCGGAAAGGTCAATGCTAGCTATAACTGTGTGGACAGGCATCTTGCCAAGCACAAAAACAAAACAGCCATCCATTTTGTCCCGGAACTTGAAGAAGAAAAGACCGAGCATGTCACCTTTCAGGAGCTTTATGTAAGGGTGAACGAGATGGCCGCGCTTCTGCAGGATTTTTGCGGGTTGAAAGCAGGAGACCGTGTTACGCTTCATCTCCCGATGACCCCTGATCTTCCCGTCACCATGCTGGCCTGTGCCCGGCTCGGGGTGATTCACTCCCAGGTGTTCGGCGGTTTCAGCGGCAAATCCTGTGCAGACAGAATCGTGGATTCCGGAAGCAATGTTCTGATCACGGCGGACTCTTATTACCGCGGCGGCAAGCTTATTGACCACAAGGAAAAGGCTGATACAGCGGTTGCAGAGGCCAAAAAAGCGGGGCAGACCGTTGATAAAGTCCTGGTATGGCAGCGCTATCCGGGGAAAAACTCAACTCCGACGCCGATGGTTGAAGGTCTTGACTATTTTACCAATGACGTGCTGAAGAATTATTACGGGAAAATAGTTGAGCCGGTCAGAATGCCGGCCGAAGCACCGCTCTTCCTGATGTACACCAGTGGTACGACCGGAAAGCCCAAAGGCTGTCAGCACGGCACAGGCGGCTATCTTGCTTACGTTACCGGCACATCCAAGTTTGTGCAGGACATTCATCCCGAAGATGTCTATTGGTGTATGGCAGATATCGGATGGATCACGGGCCATTCCTACATTGTTTATGGCCCCCTGGCCCTGGCCGCATCCACCGTAATTTATGAAGGAATTCCCACCTATCCTGATGCAGGACGCTGCTGGCGGATTGCCCAGGATCTGGATGTCAACATCTTCCACACCGCACCCACTGCTATCCGTGCATTGAGGAAAGTCGGGCCCGATGAACCCGCGAAATACAACTACAAGTTCAAACACATGACCACAGTGGGCGAACCCATCGAACCCGAAGTCTGGAAGTGGTACTATAATGTTGTGGGAAGAGGTGAGGCAGCCATCGTGGATACTTGGTGGCAGACAGAGACAGGCGGCTTCCTGTGCAGCACGATTCCTGCACTTAAAGCCATGAAGCCCGGCAGCGCAGGCCCCGGAATGCCCGGAATTCATCCGGTCATCTATGATGATGAGGGGAAAGAGCTTCCTGCGGGCGCGGGCAAGGCCGGGAACATCTGCATCAGGAACCCGTGGCCCGGCGGATTCCAGACCATATGGGGAGACCGAGATCGTTTTGTGTCAACCTATTATGAAAGGTACTGCAGGGATAAGAACAGCAAGAACTGGGAGGACTGGCCCTATCTCACCGGTGATGCCGCAGTCGAGGCAGAAGACGGTTACTTCCGTATCCTGGGCCGGATTGACGACGTGATCAATGTTTCAGGCCATCGCTTGGGAACCAAGGAGCTCGAATCTGCTGCCTTGGTTGTACAGGAAGTGGCGGAGGCGGCTGTTGTTCCGGTTAAGCATGATATCAAGGGTATAGAGCCGGATCTGTATGTTGCTCTGAAGCCCGGGATTGAGGGCAGCGACGAAATTGCTGCCAAGATATCCAAGGCTATTGTGGATGAGATCGGCGCGATTGCAAGGCCGAGAAAGGTCTGGATTGTGCCTGACATGCCCAAGACCCGTTCCGGGAAGATCATGCGCAGGGTACTCGGAGCCATATCGAACAAGGGCGATGTAGGGGACACCATGACGCTGGCAAATCCGGAAGTTGTTGAGGAGATTACAAAAATGGTTCAGAATTAGGAATCACTGAATTGAGATTGAAGGCCGGGGATGACCTTCGGTCTTCAATTCAATTTTAAGGAGGTGATGAAACCGGATCTTAAATAAGGTCATGAGTAAGGGGTGTAAGTCAGAAAAATTTCTGATTGCTGGCCAGCATTGCCGGCCTGACAGAAGGAGATGAAAATGAGTGGAACCACCTGGGTCTATATTTTTCTCGGAATTTATATCATTTATTGTTTTTACTGGGGATTGAAAGGATATTTCACGGAAAAAACCTCCGCTGGATATGCAATTGCAGGCAGATCAATTCCCTTTGCTGCTTTCCTCATGGCAGCAACAGCCGCTTCCTTCAGCGGTTGGACGTTTATCGGCCATCCTGGCCTGATCTGGCGGGACGGATTGGCGTATGCATTTGCTTCATTCTATGTTCTCACGATTCCCATTACAGGAACATTTTTTTCCAAAAGAACGTGGCTTTTAGGCAAACGTTACGGGTTTATTACCCCGGGCGACATGTACGCTTATTATTATAACAACGAGGTCATCCGCTGGCTGGTTGTACTCACGGCTGTTCTGTATTCCATGTTTTATTCTGCGGTTCAGTTGATGGCGGCCGGCGCGCTCTTTAATGTGATCGCGGGTGTACCGTTTAAATTCGGTGCTATTTTTCTTGCTTTTATCGTGTGGTTTTATGTGTGTACAGGCGGGCTGAAAGCAAGTACATGGGTCGGCGTAATCCAGTTCATACTTCTCGTGGGCGGCATCATTATCCTCGGTTTTTACGTGGTGAACCATCCCATGTTCGGTGGCTGGTCAGGCTTTTCCGCAGCAGTTGCCAAGCTTGATCCCAAGCAGATGGCTGTGCCGAGAGTGATAAACTTCGGGCTCGGAGGTGCCTCCGGGGAGAGTGCATGGACAGCGGTAATGGTACTGAGTTACATGTTCGCACTGATGGGTATCCAGTCCTCTCCCGCGTTTACCATGTGGACTTTTGGCATCAAATCCCCGAAACCGCTTGCTTGGCAGCAGGCTTTTATGTCCACCTTTGTGGTCGGATTCGCGCTGTTCTTCTTTACCGCATTCCAGGGTATGGGAGCAAAGGTTCTCCAGGTGACAGGTGTTGAGGGGTTTGCCGAGTTAACAGATAAATCCGTTGTACCGCTTCTTATGCAAAGATTCCTGCCGCCGGTGATGTTAGGAGTTGTTTTTATGGGAGCGATTGCCGCTATCCATTCCACAGCAGCACCCTATATCGGCACAGGCGGATCAATCCTTTTACGGGATGTCTATTGGCGGTATATCAAGAAGCAGAATGTGAGTGATGCGGAACAGATCTGGGTGAACAGGCTTCTGGCAACACTGCTCACAATTGCCGCGCTTGTCGTCGGGCTGACATCAAAGGCGGCGCTGGTTATCCTAGGAGCTTTGGCGACCGCGTTCGGATTTGTCATGTACGTCCTGCTCTTGGGAGTGATATGGGGATTCCGATTTCCATCCAAAGGAGCGATGGTCGGCGTGATATCGGGTATGCTGGCGGTGTTTCTCACCTATAAAGTATGGCCCAGCCCGCTCTCCATGCATTGCGCATTCTGGGGCACATTTACAGGGCTTGCGGCGGCATATATATGCAAATTCGCGGGAATCAAGGATGATGAGGAAACCAGCCAGAGGCAGGCAGAGGTGAGAAAATGGCTTGAGGATGTTGATGAGCCGACTGATTCCGGGAAACAATGGCGTAAGATTATGAAGATTGTGGTACCGGTATGGTACTTCTTCGCCATCGGGCCGGCATGTATCATAGGAAATAACGCATTTTCATTCAGCGGTTTTCCGAGTCTTTGGTCATGGCAGATATTCTGGTGGATTCTCGGCATCGTGATGATGTGGGCTCTTTGTTTCAAGGCTGAAATGGCCACCACAAATGAGGTACAGATTGAGCGTGCTGACAAAGAGCAGAATATTGTTGTAAAGGAAGCTTAATTACAAAACGGAGGGAATAGACTGATGAAAGCCGAAGATTTTTGGATGATAGGAATTGTGACATTCTGCATCCTCTTTACCGCATCGTTCGGATGGGGATTGTGGGGATAGATGAATGCCCGGGACGTGAGGGCATCTTTCATAAAAGCTGAAAGTAGTTACAATTTTTCCGGCTGCAGAACAATTTTTCAAATTGTTTAAAACAATTTGAAAAATTGTTCTGCATCCACATTAAATTGTAAAGTGACAAATGAAGGATGCCCGTGAGAAAGTATTTCTCACGTCCCGTAATAATTAATGTTTTTATTAACTGACAGGAGGAAAAAATGACTGGAACCACATGGGTTTACATCATGCTGGGGATTTACATTATTTACTGCTTTTACTGGGGGTTGAAGGGATACTTCACCGAAAAAACCTCCGCTGGCTATGCGATTGCAGGCCGATCCATTCCTTTTGCTGCTTTTCTCATGGCAGCAACAGCCGCTTCCTTCAGCGGTTGGACATTTATCGGCCATCCTGGCCTTATCTGGCGGGATGGTCTCGCGTATGCGTTTGCCTCATTCTATGTTCTCACCATTCCTATTACAGGAACATTCTTTTCAAAGAGAACATGGCTGTTGGGCAAAAGATACGGATTTATTACCCCCGGCGACATGTACGCCTATTACTATAACAATGAAGTGATCCGCTGGCTGGTTGTGGTCACTGCGGTGTTGTATTCCATGTTTTATTCCGCGGTTCAGCTTATGGCAGCCGGTGCGCTCTTTAACGTAATCACAGGGGTTGACTTCACATTCGGCGCGATTTTTCTTGCGTTCATCGTGTGGTTTTATGTCTGTACAGGCGGTCTGAAAGCAAGTACCTGGGTCGGCGTAATCCAGTTTATCCTCCTTGTAGGAGGTATCATCATTCTCGGTGCTTATGTGCTCAAAGATTTCGGCGGCTGGAGCAAGTTCTCTGCACAGGTAAGCACGATTGATAAGAAACTCCTTGAGGTACCTATGGTCATTAATGTGGGACTCGGAGGAGGATGGACAGGTGTTATGATTCTGAGCTATATGTTCGCGCTGATGGGGATCCAGTCCTCTCCCGCGTTTACCATGTGGACATTCGGCATCAAATCTCCCAAACCCCTTGCTTGGCAGCAGGCGTTTATGTCCACCTTTGTGGTGGGATTCGCGCTGTTCTTCTTTACTGCTTTTCAGGGCATGGGAGCGAAAGTATTGCAGATGTCAGGCCATACGACATTTGCCGCACTGACAGATAAATCTGTTGTACCGCTGCTGATGCAGACCTTCCTGCCGCCGGTCATGCTGGGAGTTGTTTTTATGGGAGCAATTGCCGCGATTCATTCCACGGCAGCACCTTACATCGGTACAGGCGGATCAATCCTCCTGCGGGATGTCTATTGGCGTTATATCAAAAAACAGAACATGAGCGATGCAGAGCAGATCTGGGTGAACAGAATTCTGGCAACCCTGCTTACGATCGCAGCACTGGCAGTAGGACTGACCTCAACAGCCGCTCTGGTTATCCTGGGGGCTTTGGCAACAGCGTTCGGATTTGTCATGTATGTGCTTCTGGCAGGCGTTATATGGGGCTTCAGATTTCCTTCTGTCGGAGCAATGCTCGGCGTGATATCGGGTATGCTGGCGGTGTTTCTCACCTATAAAATATGGCCCAGCCCGCTCTCCATGCATTGTGCATTCTGGGGCACATTTACAGGACTTACCGTTGCATACCTGTGCAGATTCATGGGCATAAAAGACACCCAGGAAACCATCGAAAGGCAGGCAGAAGTACGGAAATGGCTTGATGACGTTGATGCGCCTAGTCCGGCCGGAAGACAGTGGCGGGGTGCTATGAAGATCATAGTTCCCCTGTGGTATGTTTTTGCCATTGGCCCGGCATGTCTTCTGGGTAACGGCACGATAAATTTCTTCGGCACCGGCCAACCCTTCCAGTTCTGCGGTTTTCCGCCCATCTGGTCCTGGCAGATTTTCTGGTGGATCCTGGGTGTCGTGATGATGTGGGCCCTTTGCTTCAAGGCTGAAATGTCCACCACAAATGAAGAACAGATTGCTCGTGCAGATAAAGAGCAGATGATTGTGGTCAAGGAATCTTAAATTTTTATACTGGGAATTGAGAATCGAAGCGGATTCTCAATTCTCAGACAGCCGGAAGCGGAGGTCATTCAATGAAAGCTGAAGATATCTGGATGATAGGAATTGTTACGTTTTGTATTCTGTTTACCGCATCCTTCGGATGGGGACTCTGGGGATAAAAATTGGTGAGAAGTGATGCGTGAAACGTGATGCGTGAAACGTGAAAAGATGGAACGTGAAAGGTGAAATATGTGTACAAATCACGTTTCACGTTTCACGTTTCACGTTTCACGTTTCACGTTTCACGTTTCACGTTTCACGTTTCATGTTTCACGTTTCATGTTTCACGTTTCACGTTTCACTTCTCACCTCTCACCTTTCACTTCTCTCACGTTTCACTTCCGAGGTTTACCGATGCCTCTTAAAGTACTGATTGTTGATGATGAACCGAATATTGTTGTGCCGCTTCAGTTTCTGATGGAGCAGAACGGTTATGATGTCATGGTTGCCGAAAGCGGCGAACAGGCCATGGACATCGTACCGGAATTCAGACCTGACCTGATTTTGTTAGATATCATGCTTCCCGTTCTTGACGGCTTCGGGGTTTGTCAGATGGTGCGTGAAAATCCGGACTGGCAGGATACGAAGATTATCCTCATCACTGCCATGGGACGGGATGAAGTAAATATCACTAAGGGGCTGGCACTTGGCGCAGACGCTTATATTACCAAACCCTTTTCTAATTCGGAAGTGGTGGAAAAGGTAAAAGAGTTGTTAGGAAACTGAGTTGTCAGTTGTCGGTGGTGCAATTAAAAGTGTCAGGTACTCGGTCCTTGTTCCCAAACTCCGTTTGGGAACGCGATTGCCCCGCAAAACTCCGGTTTTGCATTGAAATGTCAGGTAGCTGCAGGTGTGTTCCCAAACGGAGTTTGGGAACAAGGACCGAGTACCTGACACTTTTAATTGCACCAGTTGTCGGTTGTCAGTTGCAACTGACAACCGGCTATTTCCTATGCAGTTCAATTCTTTTCTCAACATATTTCGCAACCTCCGTCAGCCCGTCCCTGGTTTCCTTTTCCGAATCATCACCGGTCAGTACCACATAAAACTGATCTTTCCGAAAGATCAGATAATAATCTGCCAGCAATGCATCATCTCCGAGTCCGGTTTCTTTTTTTTCATCTCCCTTTTTACGGGCATAGACCTCGGAGGCGCCGGCCGGTGCTTTCATTTCGAATATTTCAAGATGAATGCGCTTGCCGCTTGTACTTTTATATGTGGCGAAAACAGCCTGCTCAAATCCGTATCTGAGATATATTTCTGCCCCGCCGTTTATAAGCACAAACAGGTCTTCCCCTCTGGCCTTTTGCGGGGAGCCTTGAAGCTCCCAGTTTTTCAGATCCGCAGACCCGGGCAGATACAGGGATATATTACTTTTATATTCTGAATTTTTTGCATAAATACAGTTAATTAAAAGCAATAACAGGAGGGGCGCGATAGTAATAACGGTTTTTATCTTCAATGTTTCTCCGTAAGTGCATACTGTAGGGTGGGTGAAGCGAAGCGGAACCCACCGTGATTATGTGGTGGATTCCGCTTCGCTCCACCCCATCTCCTGCTCGTGTGCTCGTGCTCGGTTCGGATTGACAAATCCGAACCCGGGGCGGGGATTTGCGCAATGCCAAACTGTCAGTGTTCCTGAATTTGTTTTTTATTGCAAATCTGATCTTCGTTTCGGCCATATTGTCCGAACCCGGATTTGAATGATTAAAGGATAAACAAAATTTACAGAATGTTATCCTTTAATCCTGCAAATCGTGGTTCAGACAAATGGGCGAAACGAAGATTAATGCCCAAATCACTCGCAAAGCAAGCTTTGCACTCCGATGTGGGTCGGAAAAAACTGTGTGTATGCGCAAGCTTCGCTGCGCTTGATTGTGCAATGCCAAACTGTAAGTTTGACACTCCGCATATATCAGATTTTTGTTTCCTGTATATTTACTTTTTCCAGGTCTGTCTTTCCCAATCCGTGTGCAACTGCCTTATCAAGCATCCCGACATTTTCAGGTTTAAGCCCTAACAGTTTGCAACAGTACGCGTCAACAAGTACGCTGTCCGCACCTGCAACCACTTTTTTCGGTTTGATGATCTTGCCGGGGCCGAAAGGCCCGTTGGTTGTGATAAATTCCGTTGAATCAGAAACGCAGAGATCCGTTTTCCTGACCAGGTTTATATCTGCAATACATTGATTCATATGATCAAGATCGCCGTACCATCCCTGTGTACCCGTGCCTTGGTGAAAAAAACGGTTCGTCGAATGCGGGGCCGCTCCCATCATATTTTTCAATGCACATGAGAAGTTCGTCCCCTCGTGGTTTTTGGTAACAGGAATATTGATAAACAGGTCGCATTCGAACAACTCTCTGATAATATCCGCTTCCTTCAGAGCTTTCGCACCCGGGATTTTATGCGTAATATAAGTCCCGGCGGAGGGTTTTAACTTACTGATTACATCTTTAAAATCGTTTGCCAGAGTACTTTTCTCCCAATATCCGTCCGGTTCGTTTTTCAGACAACATACCTCTTTCGCGCCTGCATCGTAACACATCTTTATCACAGCAAGGGCAACATCCGGGTTCACATGGGTTCCGGGGTTTCTGAACGGGCAATTGATGAGAACACCGACCTTTGCCCCTTTGCTCACAAAAGTCTTCATTCCGCCAAGTGCTTCAACTGCCGCAACAGTATTTTTGAAATAGTTATCGCCGGTTACTATTGAAAGATCAGCTTGTGCAGCGTGAAGCAGATTTATCCTGCTTCCCGGAATAATCCCGCTGCCAAGCACCGAAGCCGCGCCTATAGCAGCACTCTTTTTAATGAAAGTACGACGGCTTATTTTTTCCATAATTATTCCCCTTTCTGAAGTGTGAAGTTTGAAGATTGAAGTGCGAAGTTTGAAGCAATCACACTTCACACTTCAAACTTCAATCTTCAAGCTGTAATATATCCGTTCCTTCCGGTACCTTAAATGTGAAAAGGCTGCTATCCAGGTTCTGATTGAACTGGAGATTATTCATATCAATGATGGTTTCATCCCCGTATGAATTATAGGTGATAACCCTGACCACATCTGATGTAAGCTTTGAAATCCACAGGTAAATATGGGATATATCCAACTTTCCTTCTTTTGGCAGAAGCTTAAGGATATGGAAGTGAGGATCATTTTTTTTCTCTATGATCACATTGAAACTTTCACGAATCATTTTTATATCTGAAAGAAAATTAGCACCTTTTCCGTCTCCGAAATATGAAGGAGCATTACCGATCATAACCTGATTATCATCGGGTCTGTACATCCACAGGGTTCTGCCGTCTGTAATGATGATCTGCTTTTCCGGGGTTTCGTATTCCCATCTCATCATGCCCGGGCGTCTGATGAATACTTTTCCGAGAGCCGTATCCGTGATTTCCATTGCTTTCAAAGTTGATTTCTGATCAAAACTGGCGATAAATCCCGGGCCGGCGTATCGTTTTTCAACGCCGTTCAGGATTGCTTCCAGGGAAGGAGGGATTTCTTCTGTGGGCAAAGTTGTCGTTACAGAAGAATCCTGAGGCAATGTGACTGTGGTTGTGGTAGTAGTAGAATTTGCATCAGGCAGTGTTGTTGTTGAGGAAGGATTCTCACAAAATACCTGCATATTAAAAAATACGAGGATACAGAAGAAAAGTATTGCTATTTTACATTTCATTTTTTTAACTCCTATTTCTGGATAATCAGGTTTTTAAAAGCTCGTCAGGAGCGGTATATTATAGCAGGAGCCGGAGCCACATAGTTTTCAAAGCTCCTACGGAGCTTTAAAAACAGATGGATTCTTGTGCTACTACTACAAATATATCGCTCCTACGGAGCTAAAAATATGTTACGCTCGGGGTGCAATTGAAAGTGTCAGGTAAGCAGTCCTCGTTCCCAAACTCCGTTTGGGAACGCAATTGCAGGCAAAACTCCGTTTTGCAGGCAAACAGAGTTTGCCAGGGCAAGGTGTGTTCCCAAACGGAGTTTGGGAACGAGGACTTCCTAACACTTTTAATTACACCCGTTACGCTAAAAATGCTATAGGGCCTGCAGAACTTTAAAAACGGTACTCCGGATTAACAATTCCTTTGCGTCTTATGAATGAGCCAGCCGCCGTAACTGCTTTACCAGATACCGGGAAATCTCATCTTTTATGGTTCGATCCATTTCAATAAATGAAACCCCGATATCGTAGTGATCCGAATCAAAAAGCTCAATACGAACCACGACTCCGATGATCACAAACGGTTCGGATCCGGCATTGATAGGTACATGAAGCTCCACCTTGGTGCCGATATCCAATAGGCGGTCGCTTTCAAAAAGAATGCCGTTTACACTGATATTTTTACAGGTGGCTGTCAGTTCCGAAGTATCACTGAAACCGATCTGGCGAATCCTGATTTCAGTATTAAAATCAAGGCGGAAATAACGCCGCTTGTCGTGAGAATACAGGACAATGTTGTTTTTACCATAACTTTTAGCCCTGTAAAGCGCGTCATCAGCGCATCTTACCAGGTTGGATGCCTCATTAGCATCTATGGAAAAGGAAGCCAGTCCCCCGCTGATAGTGAGACGGACCGAGTGCCCCAGGTATTCGATGCGGACCTGTTCCACCTTTTCACGAATCCTCTCTCCAACGATAAGGGCCTCGGCTTTCCCTGTTTCAGGGAGGATGATGACAATTTCCTCCCCGCCGTATCTCGCAGCGATATCTTCGGATCTGGTTTCATTCATTACTATTTCTGCAATGCGCTTTAATGCGACATCGCCCGCGAGATGTCCGAAAGTGTCATTAACTGCTTTGAAATCATCAATATCAAAAAATAAAACAGATGTTTCTTTGTCATGGCGTTTGGATCTTGCCAGTTCCCGTACAAGGAATCCTTCGAACGAACCGCGGGTATAAAGCCCGGTAAGGTAATCATATTTGGAAATATTTGCTTTACTTTCAAACACATGAAGTTCGACAACTTTGGGATTTTTCAGGGATTTGTTGATGGAACAGAAATAATCGCAGATTGCTGTTCTCAGGTTAACCCTCCGTCCCAGTGCATCCCCCATGATTTCGCGGTGAGCGACAACCTCATACCAGCATTCTTCGGCATTATCGCTTTCCAGATCAAGATGTGTCAGTATATGGAATATAATCGGATATGCCTGTTTCCCTTGTTTTTCTATGATAAGCTCAAGCTGCTGTATGAGCTTTTCATCATCATCAGCAAAATCGCAGAGGCATTTTAATATATCGTCACGTATCTTTTTCATTGAATACTCCCATATAAATCAAAATCCAAATTACAAATTACAAATCCCAAATCTCAAATAAATTCTACTGCTTTTTATTTTTATGTCTGATTTCCTGTAGAACGATTTTTCAAATCGTTCCTAACGACTTGAAAAGTCGTTCCGCAGCCAGAAAAAGTGTAAACTGCTTTCAGCTTCTATGAATTCTCAGTAGATCGAAAAGTCACCGTTTAAGCCTGTGAACAGTGGATTCCGGGTTACCGAATTTAAGATCAGGTAAAAAACATCCGTTTTTTAATTTTCCCCGGAATGACACTTTAACGTACTGTCATTCCGGGAAAAATCGGAAGATGAATATCTTCCGATTTTAACCCGGAATCCACTGTTTGCCAAAGTTTTCGATCTGCTGATTCTATGAAAGACGCCGTGATTTATTTGTTAGTTGAGATTTAGATTTATGATATTCACGCGATGTGCAACTTATAATGCCACAAAGGCACAAAGGCGCGAAGTTTCACAAAGGTGAAGTCTCTTGTGTTTCTTTGTGTCTTCGTGTCTTTATGGCATTATCTGTCTGTTTAAATTTTGAAAAAAGTTGCATATGGCGTCAGATTCCGCTGCTTACGGCATCTTTGCCTTTTTCCTTTATTCCGAACATTGCTTTGTCTGCTGCGGTAAGCAGACCGGTCATGTCGTCAGCATCCTGCGGGTAGGTGGATATCCCGAAGCTTGCCCGGAGTTTTACATTATGGCCGCACGCGGAAAGATAGACGGTCTGGCTCATCCGAAGGCGGATTTCTTCAGCTTTTTTTACAGCCTGATCCCTGTCATAGCTTGGCAGAACGATGACAAATTCATCCCCCCCGTAAGCCACGCCGTAAGCTGGCCGGGTAAGGGTTTCCCGGATCGTTTCTGCTACCTCCTGGAGGGCACGGCTGCCGTTGAGATGTCCGTAAGTGTCAACCACTTTCTTAAAATTGTCCATATCCATAAAAATCAGTGAGAACGATGCGTTATCTCTCGAAGATTTCTCTATTATTTCCGAAAGAGACTGGTAAAGGTAACGGGTATTATAGAGACTGGTCAGGTTATCATGAACAGCAAGATAGCGAAATTCCGTTTCACTGCGTCTGAGTTCTTCTTCGGCAAGTTTCCTGGCTGTACCATCTGTCGCTATTCCCTCGATAAAAAGATCGCCGTCAGCATCTTCAGCCAGACGGGCGTTCATCAGGAGCCACGCTGAAGCACCGTCCCTGCGCCGGATATTCACTTCATAATTTGTGATTACGCCTTTTTCCTTCAGCATCCGGATCATTTTTCCCCGGTCTTCTGGGTGCTTGTAAATTTTCCGGGTCACATCTCTGATGGAAAGCACTTCTTCTATTGAGTCATATCCCAGGATGCGGATATAGGCAGGATTGGCACTGAGAATCCTGCCGGAAAGGGTGCTTTGAAACATTCCCTGGACCGCGTTTTCGTACATCTCCCGATAGCGCCGCTCTGCCTGCTTCCGTTCCGCGATTTCTTTATACAGCCGGGTATTAATTTTTCTTAATTTTTCTCTTGAACGATTTAATTCCAGGTGGGTCTTCACTCTGGCCAATAATTCGGTTTCATTAAAAGGCTTTGTCACATAATCCATCGCACCCACTTCGAAACCTTCTACCACGCTTTCGGTATCGGAGATGGAAGTAAGAAACAGGACAGGCATATACCTGGTATCGGGATTTTCTCTTAACCGCCGGCAGACCTCGAATCCGTTGATTCCCGGCATGATAATATCAAGAAGAATAAGATCAAAATGTTCATCCCTGATCTGATTCAGAGCGGATGTTCCGTTTTCGGCAAATGACAGGTGATATCCCTCATCCTGGAGAATATTTGACACAACCTCCATATTAATCGGCGCATCGTCAACAATTAATATTTTGAACAGATTTTCCATGTCTGATATCTTTCCTGACTGTACGAATTCCCCATATCTATGAAGTATCAGCAGATCGAAAACCTCTGAAAAATTCAGCAGAGTTTGTAGTACCGCCTTCAGGCGGCTCCTTTTAAATCAGATGGTTATCCCGGCAGAACAGCCCGCCTGAAGGCGGTACTACACCACTTTTTAAGTTCGTGACCCCTCCGGCTCTTAATAAATTTAAAGGGTTAACCCCGGTACAGGGGGGTGACGGATTTACGAAGTGGTGTAGTACTACTACTACACCGATTCGTAAATTCCTCCCCCCTTTTTTAAAGGGGGGGGATTTCTGCCGTAACACCTTTTTTTAGCAACGTAAAATCCCTCCGGCCCCCTTTAAAAATGGGGACGAACTTAAAAAGTGGTGTACTACAGCAACTTACAAGTTCGTCCCCCTTTTTTCTTAAAGGGGCCTGAGGGGATTTTCCGCTGTGAAAAAAGGCTGTTGCGACAAAAATTCCCCCCGGCCCCCCTTTAAGAAAGGGGGGAGGAATTTACAAGTTGTACTACGAATTTTTTCGATCTACTGGGTATTTTTAAGCTTTTCTTTGTCTGCTTTCCTGAGAGTTTTTACAACCAGTTGATATGAATCATCAATCATTGCAAAGATTTCATCATCCGGTACAGTACCGTCCAGTGTGACGGTATTCCAGTGTTTTTTGTTCATATAATATCCCGGTCTGACCGATTCATAAACTTCCCGAAGCGACAGGGCAAGATCAGGGTCACATTTCAGGGTTATACGCAGGGGATCTTCTCCCCAAGCCACAAGGGCAAACATTTTTTTCATAACTTTGAAGACCATTGCATCGGGTCCGAAAGGAAAGTCCTGATATGCACCTGCTTTTGTGAGAAGATAATCACGGAGGGGGTCGAGTTCCATTATTTTTTCCTTCTGATGACGAATTTACAAGTTGCTACACTAATCCAATCGTAAATGGGAGCACTCCCAAAAAGCAGGTTGAATATGTTGAATATACAAATCATAAAATTCAATATGTTACTCGTTCCCAGGCTCCTCCTTGGACTGACTCATCGGTCTTACCCTGAAACACGAGGCAGAGCCTCCTGAAATGCATTCCCGGGCGGAGCCTCACTGCCATTAAGTTAAGAGTCGGAGCGACCTGATAATGAGGCATAACTTACTGAAATATTAACTTAATGGCAGTGGGGCGGAGCCTGGGAACGAGAATTTCCTACTTTTCGGGAATGCGCCATCGTAAATCGTAAATCGTAAATCATAAATCATAAATTACACATACACATGGAAACTTCAAACATTTTTTAGCCAGTAAAAGTTTTTTTCTACTTCCGCAAGGCGGGTTGAAAATGTATAACTGTATATAAATAAAAATAGTTAAGAAATGCTTACCCGGCCATGATCGTACTGCATTCTTTCAGAATGCGCCCCTCAGGCGCAATCTGAAAGCAGGATTTCCTTAATCCTGCAAATCGTGGTTCAGGGTGTAATTAAAAGTGTCAGGGGTAAAGCCGCCAGTCCTCGTTCCCAAACTCCGTTTGGAAACGCAATTGCCTGCAAAACTCCGGTTTTGCGTGAAATGTAAGGTAGCTGCAAACAGAGTTTGCATGCAGGCGTGTTCCCGAACGGAGTCCGGGAACACGGGACTGACTACCTGACAGTTTTAATTACACCCGTGGTTCAGACGAATGGCCACTCACAAAGCAAGCTTTGAACTCCGAAGGCCCATAAATTATGATCCGGACAGATTTTGCTTGCAGGATAATCAATAACACGTTAAATATAAGCAACATTCTTTTAATTAATAATCATTAACCTGATGTTAAAAGTAATCGCTGTAAAAGCCATTTATACCCGGTTTCGGACGGATCTGAAGATTTCCGGATTCGCCGAAGCGGCCAAAATGATCAGTAATGATAGCGACACTGGAAAATGACTATCATCTCATCAACAATCTGATATACGAGTCTGTGTTCCTGAGTGATCCGGCGCGACCATTTTTCTGACAGCTCAAAGCGGAGGGATTCAGGTTTGCCTATGCCTTCTTTCGGATGACGTTTTATGTCCCGTATCAGTTTGTTTATCCGTTTAAGAAGTTTTTTGTCATGCTTCTGCCAATACAGATATTCATTCCAGGCTTGGTCAGTCCATGCAATCATCATCAGTAATGTCCCGTATTTTATAATTACCGGCCTCGAATTCGGCAATACTGGCACGCAGACGGGCAGCATTGGCAGGACTGCGTAACAGGTACATTGTTTCTTCAATGGCGTTGTAGTCTTCAAGTGACATTATCACAACGGATTCTGAATTTTTACGGGTTATAATTACAGGGTTATGATCATCACACACTTTTTCCATTACAGAAACAAAATCTTTTCCGATGGTTGAATAAGCTATTGCATCCATGTTGAGCCTTCTTTTTTCTGACGTACAGTTGATTATACTAAATAAAGACCAAAGAGATGCGGATGTCTCATCTCCGATGTTTTCTCCGAGCCCTTGTTTCCGATGCCCATAGAAATGTTCTGATTATAACGGATTTCGGGGAGGGACATCTGAAAACAGCCCGGCAATTCATTGCCGACAAGGCCCCCGCAGCCTGCGGGAGTCCCGGAGGGACGACTGAATCAGTCGTCCCTCCGGGACTCAGGGAGATGCTGATGCCTTACCCCGGCAATGAATTGCCGGGCTATTTTCAGGTGTCCCTCCGGGACAGGAAAGTGCCGGGAAAGTGCCTCCCCTAAATCCGTTATAATCAGGCTATTTCGTATGTCAGGGATTGTTTAATACTCTGTCATGAGGACCGATACGGCGCAACATATAAAAATCATCATGTATTTCAAATGTAAATCTGTAAAACATATCAATACTTGCTTCTCACCTGTTTTTATGGCCTTCCATCTTTTTAACTCTGAGAGAAGGATGTCTGATATTTTTCATGAACAATTCGAATTTTTTTCCGAATTTTTTCTGAACAGGCTTCGGAAGCTGCTTAAAATCTTTCTTAAATCCTTCGGTACGGACAATTCTCATTTTTTCAGATCCGCAATAAAGTCTTCGACCGTATCGAATGATTCGGTTTTACCGGAAGATATTTCATGGTCAGCTTCATTTTCGGCTTTTTTCCAGTCAAAATTCATAAAATGGCGGGGAAGCCTCAGAGCATAATCAATCAGGTCTATAACAGCTTCTTCGATACTCTGTTTCTGCCGGAGTTGTTTATGTTTTTCTATTTCTTCCACAATGTCATCCGGCAAGCTGATTTTCAATACACAGGTTCCCATGATTTCACCTTTTGTTGTCAGAATACAGCAGGTTTCACTATCTCTGATTTTTCAAGTCCAGACAAGGCATCAGTGATAAGATGCATACCTGAACTGCGCATTCAGGATGCTTGCTTGCGTGATTTATCAAGCTCCGTTTTTTCCAATTGTTTTTTTTTATAGTATTCAACAAGACGCTTCGGGTTATGTCCGAATCGCTCGGAAATCCTTTTCCTTGTTTCCCGTATTTCTTTTATGGTCGCATTGTCTTTCAAGTCAGTCCTCCATTACTTCTAATGGTGTGATAATCTCAGGGGTAGATAACCTTAAGCGTTCGTTAATCCGCCGGATGTGTTTTTTCTTGTTTGCATTTGCCAAATGATTGCAATTCCATGTCAGGAGATAATCCATTTTATGGAATGAGGCAATAGCAAGGTGTAAAGCATCTCCCACAACGTCTTCGGGCATGAGGTAATTTGCAATATAAACCTCAACGATTTCTTCAATTTCATCGTTGATTTCGAGATATTCAGTTCCGGTCAGAAGAAGTATCTTTTCTTCTTTTTTCGGGTGGTTTCCGTTTTCTAACTCATCCATAACTGCAATTGAAATGAAGCAATTATAATTGTCTTTTCTTTCGTTCCACCATTGGCGCGTCCAATTCCGCATTGCCACGAATTCTGCATCTGTTCTTGTTTCGTAATAAAAAGAGGGGATAGTGGTCTCAAGGTAAACTGTTGACTTCATTTATTGTATCCTGATCTTGCTGATTTGCTTTATGCTTTATTGAAAGTTTCGGTGATCTTCGAATTCCGGCCTGATAATCAGCTCATATTTCATGTTTTTCTGTAAACATCTTCCCAGGATGATCCGGCTTCGGGATTTCTTATGTCAGGTAGCAGAAGCATGAGCGGGGTTTAACAATGTCCTGATTTCTTCAATACTCAGCGGTGGTGGATGGTGATGGATCATGACATGGCAGTTCGGGCAAACGGCGTAAATCTTTTACAGGATCAACTTCGTATTCCTTTGCTATCATGCCTGATGTGCGTCAGGCATGGCGGAAATAACTGCCCTGAGAATTTTATTGACAGAGTCGGATGTATTAAAAACCCTTGCGACATCAGGCTCAAGTATTATTGCCCGACTTTTTGCAAAGCGGTTGGGGCGGGCTTTGCTGTAATCAAAATTATATTCCGGGAGCATATCATCCGATTCGGAACATTGTATTTTCTTCATAATCTTTCCGTTCCTTTCTGACTGCCGGACGTGAACTGAAAATACGGACAACACCTTCCGTTTCTTCGGTAAAACACATTATCAGCAGACGATTATTTTCAGAATGCCCGATGATGATTTCCCGTCTTTCGTTTAGATAGTGCGCTTCATCATCAGATATAAAGGACAGAGGATCTCTGAAAACAGTCCGAGCCTCTTCAAAATTTACACCGTGCTTTCTGATGTTTGTTTCTGCTTTGATGTTATCTCATTCATACACAGTCCGTTGCCTTTTCTCTTCAAAGGTCATCTTCGAATTCCTGCTTCGGGATTTCTTCTGTCAGACAGAACCATGAGCGGAGTTTAACAGTATCCTGATTTCTTCAATACTCAGCGGTGGTGGACGACGATGGATCATGGCATGGCAGTTCGGACAGACAGGGCGTAAATCTTCTACGGGATCAACTTCGTATTCCTCTGCTATCTCTGAAACAGGTATCAGATGATGAACATGAATGAAACCTTTGCCCCGTTCTCCGAAGGTTTTGCCAAAATCGAAACCGCAAACTGAGCAGGCCGAACCATAATGATCAATGCATTTTTGTCGGGCTTCCTTATCTCGTTCGTAGGCATTGACTGAGACCCGTCGTACTGCTCCCTCGCGAAATACTTGCGCTGAATCTACCTCATCAGGATAAAATCCGGCAGTGGTTAAAGATTCCTGCCAATTCCGATAGCATTCCAAATATTTCTCAAAACAATCATCCTCGCCGAGAAGCACATTTGCGGCAGCACGAAAAATAGGAAAGAGTGTGACGAAACTGTCAATCACCGGCTGTGCTGCATCTGAGTCCTTAATAGGAAGAGCTACGGATTGCCCCTTAATGCTGGTTTCTTTCCAACCTTTTCCCAAATATGGTTCCAGGTCATTAATTAAATCAGAAATTTTTAAATATTCAGTTCCTTTCGGTGATGCGATTGCCTCAGAGTAAAGTCCATCTGCGCCATGCTCCAGAAGCGGGACAATATGTTTTACATGCTTCTTCATTACTTGGATAATCGGATTGGCTTCTGGCCCTCTTAATCCGAAAAAGCTTACATACAAGCTATCTGCGGTACATTCAAACCTCTGTTGGAAATACCAAGGTTTTCCCTTCACAATAAGACCGGCAGTTGCCATTTCAAAAGGCATTGTCTTCTTTGCCCCGGGACGATGGGCTGGCGTAGTCGTTTTTCTGCAAGATAAAAGTGCGTCCGCACCATAGACTTTGTGAATCGTATCACAAGCTTTTTCAAGGAGAATCATGAGTTTGGGAGCAAGCACTTTCTTCAGCTTGTCAGCACGCTCGCGAGTATCCTCGATGGAGAAGATATATTGTTCAGAAGTTCCTATGAAATCACTGTTTGGCATCAATCTTGTCCTTTCGCTTGAATTCACATCTGCTCTCCCCGCATATAGCTCAAGTAAAGCGTGAAACTCCTATTCGGCAAAAATTCTGAGAGACTCCCATTATGACAACTCATTTGCCTACTTTTTCGATCTGTTCCGTGTCAGGCAACCCGGATTCTGTATCTTTTGATTTTGCCGGCTTTTTTAGCAGCCTCATAAGCCTCTTTGATCTTCCTCATGCCTTCGATCTTTTTTTCTTTTGTTTTTGTATTTTGGCGTTCTGATTGCATAGTCTAATCCCTCCTCTCCGAGCCTTGCCACCACTTCAAATTGCAACTGCCCGGCATATGTTCTGACAAGTCTGTCGTAGTATCGTGCCAGTCTGAGATTCTCAGCGCCGGCAAAGTACACCTCCGTATTTTTCAAGGAATAATGGAATTCTATTATCTGTTTTATTATCAAACCCAGTCTGTTCAGTTGTTTCAAATTTATTTTGGAAGATGACGGGGCATAGAAGTCACCTGACTCAAAGTTCTCCGCCCTGTCAAATTTCACGTCATAACTATTTTCAGGTATGTTAAAACCGACATCCTCGGACTTCTGCGCCAATGTATCCTCATCGCTGATCTCACTCATGGGTGTGAAAACCATCAGAAAGTCATGCCCGCCTATTGAGAAATCAATTCGTTCCGCCCATATTTCCCCATAAGGAAATAACTCAATTTTCCAATCTGTTTCTGACACCGATGCTCCTTTTCTTACAGGATGTATATATATGAAAACTGTGGATACAAGTTCCCCCGCATACGGCTCACGCAACGGTAAGACGTCGTGAAAAATCCGTCGGCGGAAAACATGCTTCCGCAGGCTTCGGCGATGTTCCCCTATGCCTGTTTATAAAATGAATACAGTAGGTTATATATCAAGTTGCAGCGGAGTTTAACAATGTCCTGATTTCTTCAATACTCAGCGGTGGACGACGATGGATCATGGCATGGCAGTTCGGACAGACAGGGCGTAAATCTTCTACGGGATCAACTTCGTATTCCTCTGCTATCTCTGAAACAGGTATCAGATGATGAACATGAATGAAACCTTTATCCCGTTCTCCGAAGGTTTTGTCAAAATCGAAACCGCAAACTGAGCAGGCCGAACCATAATGATCAATGCATTTTTGTCGGGCTTCCTTATCTCGTTCGTAGGCATTGACTGAGACCCGTCGTACTGCTCCCTCGCTAAATACTTGTGCTAAATCTACTTCATCAGGAAAAAGACCGGCAGTGGTTAAAGATTCCTGCCAATTCCGATAACATTCCAAATACTTCTCAAAACAATCATCCTCGCCGAGAAGCACATTTATGACAGCACGAAAAACGGGGAAGAGTTTGACGAAACTGTCAATCACGGGTTGTGCTGCATCTGTGTCCTCAATAGGAATATCTACGGATATCCCCTTAATGGCTCTCCAACCTTTTCCAAAATATGGTTCCAGTTCATTAATAAAATCAGCGGTTTTTAAATATTCAGTTTCTTTCGGTGCATCAGAGTAAATTGAATATCCGCCATGTTCCAGAAGCGGGACAATATATTTTGCATGCTTCTTCATTACTTGGATAATAGGATTGGCTTCTGACCCTCTTACTCCGAAAAAAATTACATACAAGCTATCTGTAGTACATTCAAAACTCTGTCGGAAATGCGTACGTTTTCCCTTCACATTCACAGCCAGTCCGGCTGTTGCCATTTCAAAAGGCTTTGTCTTCTTTGCATCGCGGCGATGGGCGGGCGTAGTCATTTTTCTGCAAGATAAAAGTGCGTCCGCACCATAGACTTTGTGAATCGTATCACAAGCTTTTTCAAGGAGAATCATGAGTTTGGGAGCAAGCAGTTCCTTCAGCTTGTCAGCACGCTCGCGAGTATCCTTGATGGAGAATAGATTTTGTTCAGAAGTTCCTATGAAATCACTGTTTGGCATCAATCTTGTCCTTTCGCTTGAATTCACATCTGCTCTCCCGCATATGGCTCAAGTAACGCGTAAAACTCCTATTCGGCTTTAGCTGCTGTCAGAATTGGGAATTTTCCCCCGATCTTATTGTATAAACGCTGTGCTTTTTCACGATAAAAAGATATCCGTTCATGAGGGGGCTTTCCACTGAGTTTTTCATAGTTCGCATCCCGAATCCGGCGGGTCATTTCCAATGTTTTTATATTGATATCACTATTCATAAGTCGTCACCTCCCGGGGGAGAATATATCTGTAGTTGCCTGTAGCCGAGTTCCAGATTGACGGCGTTGAACATGCGTATCTTGTCGAAATGTACGATATGTCTGAAATTCCAACTGACAAGAACATCTGTCTCCGCCACAGATGCGGATGCGATATGCACTCCGTCATCATAGAATTTCGGGGTCAGAATATTCCGCTCCTGATAAATATCGGCTAACGCAAAAACCTGTTCGTTAATTTCAAGTATCTCCGGACTGAGGGCGAGAATTTCGGCATATTTGTTTTTCACATGTTCGGGAGCGTCCTCAATTTCGGCAGATACGAGTTCCGAGACAACCGGCTTCAGTCTGCCGAGTCGGAAATCTTCTATGAGGCTGGTTAGCTTCCTCCTTTATTCCTTATAGATTTAATACGAGCCAAAGTTCGGCGTTCTAATCGTTTTAAATCTTCAGAAAATTGACGTTGCGACAATGTTAGCTCAGGTCTATTTTCAACCTTGATATTAATACTATCAGTATTATTTAATTGATGCGATGGTTCAGATTGTTTATGTTTAGTATCAAAGTCTTTCAAATCTTTCAAATCTAGTCTTTCACCGCAGAACCTACATTTTATTGCTTCAAATTTTATGATTTCTGCACAGAATGGACATTTCTTTGTTTGATTATCAATATCAACGTCACTATTGCCTGTAGCAGATATAGCAGATTGTCTTATTTTTACTACTATAAAAACAATTATATAAACACCTACCCCAAATGCCATAGCAACTGTTAGTCCGAAGGTAGCACTTCCTAAAATACCAACATGCCCTTTTATCCCGGCATTGACTCCTGCTAAACAACCTAATCCGGCAGCGTATGTTGCCCATTTTTTGGCTGTTGAAGGTTTATTTTCAGATTCCATTTAATCCTCCTGATTTTATTTTTTGCTGAATATATTAGATATCAGATATTATTGGGAATAATCGACTTCCCGGTTGCTCTGTCCCGGATTTGTCCGGTCAGCTAATCTTCACAGCGGGATACTCAGTTTTTTTCAGTTATGGCGCGTTTCACATGACTTGATACTGAAATCTGGTATTAAGTATTTGAAAATAGCTAATGAGATGCGTCGAAATAGTATGAAGTCATGTGAAACTCGCCATAGTTCATCTTTTATGCACTGTTCTTTTTGCAATATCTGGAATGCTATCAGCGGGGCTAATAACAGTCCGAACTTTCGCCCTTCCTTTTAATCGCTGTTGAGCAATTAGCGCAAATGATTTTCCTGCGCGTTCGGCTTCTTGCTGAATTTCATAGTAGTAATGCTTTTCTGTTTTCAAGAACTCCCCAACTCATCCCGAAGCATATTCCCAATAAACTCCTCAGGAGCCACCAGCGCGTTCCTTGTAATAAAGAACCGGTTCCTCCCGGTTTTCTCCCGAACCAGTTTAAGGCCGTATTCGAAATCATCAGTCAGCTTTTTATACACATCATCCAGATCAACCGCGCTGGCATTGATAAACTGCTCAATGATGAAATCAATGGCATCTTCTTCCATTACAATATTGATATCATGGTTTTTATAGAAATACAGATATATCTCTTCAACAACATCATCCGGCAAATTGATTTCCAACACACAGGTTATTATCAGAAGACAATCAATAATGATAACCTGATTCTTCTGAGTCGAAATGATGGCTCACAGCAGTCCGGCTATGCTGCAACTGGCTGAATCTTCTCAATTGATTCGGCTTCTTTCGAATTTGCCATAATCCACAGATCCCAGGAAATTTGTATATTCATCCAAGTTTTAGGATTTGTGTTTGTAAATTTTCCAATTCTAAGTGCTATATCAGAGCTTAATCCGCATTTTTGGTTAATGAGTTCATTGACGGTTTCTTCTGATATGCCCAGGGCTTCGGCTAACTGCTCCTGACTGATACCGAATTCATTCAGAATGTCTTCCTGCACAAATTCTCCGGGATGGGTCGGTTTTCTATCCTTCATTTCCTCTCCTTATATCAATGATAATCTTCAAAAACTACCTCATATGCGTTGCCATCTTGCCACTCAAATGTGATACGCCATTGTTTGTCCACACATATTGCGTAACGAGTTGGTGTAAAGCCTTCTAAAGAATGAAATTTATTAGAGGGTGGAAAATACATATCCTCTAAATCAACGGCTTCATGAAGAAAATCCATACGCCTCTTGGCCTTCTTCACCAAATGAGTACTTACGTTTTTGATATGCTTTGAGTAAAAAATATTTTTTGTAATTTTGTCTTTGAATGATTTAATCATAATCTTTTCATTCAATAGGCCCCGCTTTTTGGGCAGTATCACGCCATATTACAGCTTTTTCGCGTTTTCCGTATTCGATTTGTCGTAGTTCAAAGTGAAAGTGAATATGATCAGAAATATGTTTTTCCGATTTCGTCTTTGCATTTTTCCCTTATCTTCGTAAGTCAGCTTAAATTTCAACTTTTCGATTGAAGAGCTTCGAAATCCGAATATTGCAAGATAAAAGGGCCCATAAAGCAATCTTATTCGCTGTATTCATTTAATTCTTCCTATTTCAAGAACCACTCCCCAATTCATCCCGAAGCATATTCCCAATAAACTCCTCAGGAGCCACCAACGCGTTCCTTGTAATAAAAAAGCGGTTTCTCCCGGTTTTCTCCCGAACCAGTTTCAGGCCGTATTCGAAATCATCAGTCAGCTTTTTATACACATCATCCAGATCAACCGCGCTGGCATTGATAAACTGCTCAATAATGAAATCAATGGCCTCTTCTTCCATTACAATGTTGATATCATGGTTTTTATAGAAATACAGTTCTATCTTCTTGATTTCATCAGCATAGAATTTGATCCTGCTTATAACATCCCCGATTTCCATGATATGTTCGCAATAATACCCGGCAATGGCATCAATGCGGTAGGGACTCAGGGTCAGGTTGTATTTTTCAGCCAGATTCTTTTTATTGGTGTTTACATATTCCCTGATGAATTCTTTTTCATCATCTGCCAGCCTTTCAATCTCACTGGCCAGGGTGGGATGATCCTGCGACCCCGTGAACATCTCAAGGTAGTCTTCAGGCTCGGTGAACACTGCTTTTGTAACAGGAAATACCCGGGTATTTGTCGAGGGCAGTGATTTTTCAAACAAAAGCAATGCTTTTTCAATCGCGCTGACCAGCCCCCTGGCCCCGGTATTTTCCTTGAAAGCGTTCTGTGCAAGTATTCGAAGCACATTTTCTTCAAATTTTGCCCGGATGCCGTATGCCGCAAAATCCAGCTTTTTGCCAAGAATGACCGGGTTATTCGGGTTTTTCAGGATATCAGTCAGATCATCTTCGGTCAGACGCTCGAAAACAGCGTGAACCGGAAGTCGCCCGACAAATTCCGATTCAAAACCGAATTCGATCAGGTCTTCTGATTTCACGTTTCTGAGAATGTCGGACTGTTCCTGGGAATTTTTAAGCTGCGCGCCGAAGCCCATCCCCTGTTTCCTGATGCGCTTATCAATGATTTCAGATATATCTGCAAAAGCCCCGCTTACAATAAAAAGGATATTTTTGGTATTGACCGTGTTCCTGTCCCGCTGGCCAGTCTTGCGGAATCGCTCAATTTCCTGGATCATGGAAATGGGGTCATGGGGAACTTTCAGTTCGATCTCTGTCTCTTCCATGGGCTTGAGCAGCGCGCGCTGCACACCGGTCCGGGAGATATCCGCACCGACCAGATGGCGGCTGGAAGCGATCTTATCTATTTCATCAACGTAGATAATCCCGTTCTGAGCCAGATCAATATCCCCGTCTGCTTCCCTGACGAGATCCCGCACCAGGTCTTCCACATCGCCCCCCACATAACCGGTCTCGCTGAATTTGGTCGCATCGCCTTTTACAAAAGGAACCCCGATCTTCTTTGCAATCAGCTTGACCATGTAGGTCTTGCCCACACCTGTGGGGCCGATCATCAGCACATTATTTTTGATGCGCCCGACCAGGTTGTCAGCTTCTTCAGGATATTCCTGTGCGCGTTTTATCCGATTGAAATGCGTGCATATCTTTGTGGACAGAACCGCTTTTGCAGCATCCTGCTTCACAATATACTGATCCAGATATGCCACCAGTTCTTCGGGCTTTAAATTGAATTTGATTTTCTTTTTTTTGCCAAGAGGCTCCTTTGCTGCCTCCAGGAAAACCTCCTGGGGCAGATTTATGGGAGACAGAACCTTGACTTCGCCACCGAATTTTTTAGCCAGAAATTCACCGATTTCTTTTTCAATTTCTTTGGGACTGGGCAATTTTTCATCCTTGTTTTTTTTCATATTTTTTAAACTGTTACAAATAGTAAGAGATATTCCCCTTCGGCAGGCTCAGGGCACTGACCAAGGCAGAAGGTCAGTGAGCTTGCCGGCAGGGACAGTGAGCTTGCCGGCAGGGTCAGTGAGCTTGCCGGCAGGGTCAGTGAGCTTGCCAGCAGGGTCAGTGAGCTTGCCAGCAGGGTCAGTGAGCTTGCCAGCAGGGTCAGTGAGCTTGCCAGCAGGGTCAGTGAGCTTGCCAGCAGGGTCAGTGAGCTTGCCAGCAGGGTCAGTGAGCTTGCCGGCAGGGTCAGTGAGCTTGCCAGCAGGGTCAGTGAGCTTGCCGGCAGGGTCAGTGAGCTTGCCGGCAGGGTCAGTGAGCTTGCCGGCAGGGTCAGTGAGCTTGCCAGCAGGGTCAGTGAGCTTGCCGGCAGGGTCAGTGAGCTTGCCGGCAGGGTCAGTGAGCTTGTCGAACTGCAAATTTTAATGAGAATGCAAATCATAGGAGGTAATGAGAAATGCTGGAAAGAACAGGCTGCTGGTTCACGAACTCCGAACAGGCCTCTGGCAAGAATGGTACGCCCGGCTGGATTCGAACCAGCGACTTTCAGCTCCGGAGGCTGACGCTCTATCCACTGAGCTACGGGCGCACGAGATTCATATCATGCTGATAAATACCGAAACCTTAATACGAATATAAAGATAAACACTAAATTCTGAATAAGTCAAGTCTGAAAATGATAATTTTCGAGTTTTTCCTTTGCTTCCCCGACCACATAAAGGGAGCCTGCAATGCATATAGCCGCATTGGGTGATGCGGTTTCAATCGCGTGAGCTAAGGATTTTCCCACATCAGGGATGATTTCTATATCCGGAACAATACCTTTTGCCACAGCATGAAGCTTTTCCGGCGGTAAGGCCCGATCTATTTTAGCGCGGGTCAGTATGACCTTGCTGCACACCGGGAGAAGTACACTGAGCATGTCCTCATAGGGCTTGTCATCCAGTATGCCCGTTACCAGGGTTATGTCACGGTCCGACAGGGCATCGGACAGGAAGGATGCAAGGTTTCGCGCTGCAACCAGATTGTGAGCGCCGTCCAACAGGATAAAAGGGGATTCAGATACCACTTCCAGCCTTCCGGGCCAGCGGTTTGCCTGAAGGCCCTCCCGGATGCTCTGCAACGGAATTTCTGCCCCGTTCTGATTCAGGATTTCACATCCGGCAAGAACCAGGGACGCGTTATCCACTTGGTAGTTCCCTTGCAGGCTGGTACGCATATCGTGCCATGTATTCCCGATTCCGAAATATGTGAATGTCCCGCGTTCATCCCGCTCTGCCCGGAATTCCTCTCCCATACGGCAAAACGGGGCTGATTTCGCGCTGGCAATGCCCCTGAGTACAGAAACAACATTTTCCTGTTCGGCAGCCGTGATGACCGGTGTCTTTTCCTTTATAATTCCGCCCTTTTCTTCAGCTATCTTTTCCAGGGTATCCCCCAGGTACATCTGGTGTTCAAGGGATATGTTGGTTATGACAGAGAGCGCGGGGGAAACAATATTGGTTGCGTCCAGACGTCCGCCCATACCGGTTTCAATAACTGCCCATTCGACATTCTGCCTGCCGAATTCGTAAAATCCCATGGCTGTTGCAAATTCAAAAAAAGTCGGCTCACGTTCCCCGTAATGAACTTTTTTTACTGCCTTGTATGATGTCACAACATCTTCATCAGATACAGGCCGGTTATTTATACATATTCTTTCATTAAATCTTACCAGGTGGGGAGATGTATAAAGCCCTGTTTTATATCCGGCCAGGTGCAGGATTGTGGCAAGTGCGGAAGCAACAGAACCTTTCCCGTTGCTTCCTGCCACATGGATACATTTGAAATTTTCCTGGGGGTTCCCCAATCCGTCAAGGATATTGAGGATTGTATCAAGCCCCAGGATGATTCCGAACCTTCTGAGACCATACATGGTCTCCAAACATTCATTATAATTTTCTTGCATCATGTCCACAAAAAACCCGGCAACTTATTCTGCTGCCGGGTAAAAAAAATCATGAATTACAGATGTACAGGCTGCTTACCTGTTTCTTGAAGCGGCTATTCTCTGCCGTCTCAGCGCTTCACGCTGTTTACGGCGTCTGTATTCACTTGGTTTTTCATAACTTTTTTTCAGCTTCAGTCTTTTGAAAAGCCCGTCGTTCTGAATCTTTTTTTTCAAAATACGCATGGCTTTTTCAAGGTCGTTATCGAAAACCTTAACCTGAATTGCCTTCAAACTTCTTCGCCCCTTTCTTTCCATCAGTT
>JAUCGG010000197.1 GCA_030378015.1 Desulfococcaceae bacterium HSG8 | reverse complement strand
GGAACTCTGAGCTTCACGACTCTGATGCAGTCGGTGCTGCTTTCGGACGGAGAGATTGAAGAAACAACCAGGCACCGCAAGGTGGTGCTGAAGCGAAATTTGAAGGAACCGGCAATGATGGAAAAATCGGAAGTGGCTTTGGCGAAGATGAATGCCCTTTCACCACATACACTGTCTGGTAAGCGTTACCATTTCTCTCTTTCATAATTATCATTTGTATGCAACAAAATCGTATTTACCCGAAAGTCATGTTTTACAACCTGTCCGTAAACCAGATGTTCATGCGGTTCTCTGACCGGATTCCTAGGGCGCCCGGGTTTCCCTGTTTTCGGAAAAACTTTTATCCGATGATAATATTCAATCAGCGCGCTGAAATAACAACTGAATCCGTCGCTGAAAAAGCAGGGAACTCCCAGAACGATATTCGCCGTCATCTGAATAAGCATTATCGCCGTTTCAAGGGTACGCGGCCTTGCCGGTATTAACAGATGGCTGCTGGCCACAATAGCTGTTTTTGTGACAATATTGAAGTTGGGCGGGCAGTCAATAAGAACTGATTATAACGGATTTAGGGGAGCCCCGCGAACATGTCTGTATTCCGGGGTAAGCATCCTTTCTTCCGAAAACCGTTAAAACGGTTGCGGTACGGTAAATTTGCTGTCCTTCCCCCTGATAAATCAGGAGGTTAATGAAAGAATGTATTCCCGGATTCTCATTAACACCCCGTTTTAACGGGGTGGCAGCCGATGCCGCGTTTGTCATATTCACAGGCATAAATTGCGGCCTCCCCTAAATCCGTTATAATCAGAATAAGAATGATGTCATATCTTCCGGATTCTATTTTCTGAATGCCCTGAGCCAGTCTCCGGTGAACTTTCAGAAAATTTTTTTCGACTGTTTTAATGAAGCTCCTCCGAATTCCTGCGCCAGTTCAAGATCAATGTTGATCAGATCCAGATGGGACGCGATCATGTCAAGCCTGCCACTGTCTTTTAATATATTTTTTACCCGATCCGGAGAAAATATCAGTTTTGTCAAATCCTGAATTTTTCCATTCCCAAAGGATTCAAACCAACTTTTAATGGTTCCAGACTTGGAATACTCAGCAGCCCATGTTTCAGGTCTGATAAACGAAAAGGTGAGGTTGGGTCCAGATCAATCATTAAAACATTGAATCCGCGATAAGCCAGTTCTGCTGAAAGATTGGCGGTTATTGTCGTTTTTCCGACTCCGCCTTTGTAATTTATAACAGAAATAACATACATGAATTTTCTCCTGCTTCCGGCTCCGTCATAAAAGGGAAAAAGGATTTGGCCGAGCCTTCCTTCTTTTCAGATTTAAGCTGCCTGATAAATTACCGGGCGAAAACAGGGTTTGGGAACCGGCCTGTTTTCTGAGATTGCAGTTTCAAGCCAGGCTGCCTTTGCCTTCAGCACTTCTTTTAAAGCGTCTTCCGGTGTTTCTCCGAAAGCGGAGCAGTATTTCAGATCGGGGATGTCTGCGATGTAGCCTTCATCTTCTTTGCTGTAAAATATGTTGATATGGTAATCCTTCATATATCTTTCTCCATGCTCAGACCATGTTCTTCAACAATCTGTAAAAATTGTTTTATCTGGTAAGGCTTTGCTTTTCCTTTAATATCTTGAAGATTTATTAATTCAGGCACATCAGGGTGTACAAATACATGGTGACTGCCACTGACACGGTTTAATTGAAAGCCGAAGGATTCAATACATGTCACGGCTTCCGAAAAGCGAATATTTTTGCTTCCTGAGAGTATTTTCTGTAATATTTTCTGCCTTTTTGTCATCTCGTGATATCCTGATTCTGTGTCTGAAACTCAAGCCAGTTCATCATAAAGTTTCTCGCCAATAGGACTTGGATTCGGCTTTCCAGGTCAGAACCTAGGGACGAATCTGACGATCCGCATCTATCGCTCGTTTTTCCTGAAGCATCCCCAGTATTATTTCAGCCGGTCTGTCATTCCATCCGGATATCCGCTGCCAAAAGGTTTCCGCTTCAAAATCCGCAAGCGTTACCGGACGATCTTTAGAAAAATGGTACTCCCAAAGTGACAAAAGGAATCTCAGTCCCAAGCCCGTCATTCCTCACCAAAAGCGAAAAAGCCTTCTCCCCGTTTCTCGGCAAAGGATTCAGTTGCTCCGACAAGCAATCCCGAAATATCCAGCAGGATATTCAACCGTTGGCGTTGATCATTCTGATTTTCATGTTCTCCGATATCTACGTCAGGATCAGCGGGATCGCGGCGTAATATCAAAGACTTGGTGATGTCCGTAAAAAGAAATGTTAAATTCCTGAAAAAAATTGACTTGTCCCAGCAATATCCGGATGTCAGCGACAGGTCTGCTCACCCATGCAAATCCGAGATCCAGCGAAGGAAACGGGGCAAGTTCCGTGCGAACCAACACGGCATATGCCTGTGAATCTCTGAGCGTTCCTCTGAGGTCAAGCGGAAAAGTTTGTTTTTCCCATATAAAACCTAATTCCAAGCCCACATCAAACGGAAGGATATTGAGTGCGGAGCCTGAGTCTGTCAGGGCAGATGCTGAGATACTTCTTTCATTATGTGAGAGTTGTATGTCAACAAACGGCATTCCTCCTATAAAGCCGGGCATCGGTGTATATGAAAATCGCTGTGTTTTCATCATTGCTGCTCCTCCAGGAATTGCTGAAGTTGCGCTGCGGCTTTTTCTTCGTTGAACGGAGTGAATACAGGATATTCTGCTCCCGGTGTAAAATATTTGCCCGGGTCATCTTCCTCTTGCAGCATTTTTGATATTTTCTCGATAAGCTGTAATTTTTCCAGCCGTGAGAGCGGCTTTATTTCACGGGTTATTTCGGTCAGCGACATTGTTTTTTCTCCTTTCAGTCGGGGATAATTTCCGATTCAAAATGCAAAAACAAAGCGGGGTTTGTAAACGACGAATCTTCTCCGGAATTTTACGGCGGGGTTTACTCATGACGACAAATCCGTTGCCGGGAAGACCGAGTGACCCCGCCATTTCAGCATGGCCAGGGCATACGAACGCCGAAACACAGACCGGTCGGTCGCGGTTCGCAGATGTTCCGACTCGGTGCGTTCTTTGTCCGTCAGAATTCCTTCCTCATTTTTTGCCAATAACTTCCGATGATGCGCCCATTGCTGTTCGGATGGCATTCGCATATCACACCGGGTAAGTATCTGCTCATCGGACAATAGTTCCGCGGGAAGCTCCGTGGCAGACCGTTCAATCCGTTCTGTCAGCACCTCTTCAAACTGCCGCCGGGTCGTGGCAGCGACGGGCCCTGGTCGGTGACTGCTTCCGGGAGTTCAGGGGTGACGGTTTCATTCATTTTTTTACTCCTCAGATTAAATTTTGATTTTATCAGAAATCCCATGCTTTTATTGTGTGGTCGGCATAAGGTATCTGAGCCGCTTGGCAAAATGCCGGGCGAAAACAGGATTTGGGAACCGGCCTGTTTTCTGAGATTGCAGTTTCAGGCCCCCTTTGCTCTCGGCACTTCTTTTAAAGCTTTTTCCGGTAGCCGAGCAGTATTTCAGATCAGGGATGCCTTCTCCCCATTTTTCGGCAAAGGATTCAGTCGCTTAACAAGCGATCCCGAAATATTGCTTTCACCAGGATATTCAACCCGGTATTCCCTCCCCGAATCCGAGCGTATGATCATAGCCTTGAATTTCAGATTATTCAAGACCGATGTGCAGCTTATAATGCAGCAAAGGAAAGGCACGAGGGTTCTTTGTGTTTCCCGGACGGGAACGCATCAGAATATCAGTGTATTTTGTTATTATAGTATCCTCATCGCCGCGTCAGGGAAAAGTCGCACATAGCGGACTTGCAGACCTCGTTCCCGATAATCACAGGCTCTGCCCGAAAATTTCAGATATTTTATCCGACTCCGAAACCTGAATACTGTCTTTTGTAGGGCGGATGATAAGCCAAAATTATATCCTGTTTCGGAACACCCAGCCCGGCCAGTTCATTCGCAACTCCGACCTCCGTGCCGTCGTGCTGGATCCATATTTTTCCGTCTTTGATATCCATATGGATGACACAGCCGTACTCACGCTCCTTTTTATGCCAGCCCGCGTGGACAAGCTGATAATGATTATTCTGGGTGTCAAAGACCTGCTGCACTTCGATATCGCCGTAAGCCGGATGATGGCTGTGCCGCCTGATCACATCTCTGACATATTCCTGATAAAGTTTTATTTTTTCCATTGAGTAATCACCTCCTCCTCCGTATCATAGACGATTATTCTGAAACCGTAATCCCCGACACATTCCCGGATAAACGGAAGACTGAAAAAAGAACGATATGTCTCACCCGGAACAGCCACATACAAAAGACGCTCCGGTTCTTTCTTTCCGAGTGCTTTCCTATAATTCATATACTGTCCGACCGTCGTGTGAAATTCCGATATGGCCGACGGTCTGACAAAACTTTTGATCTCGACCGCTATCTTCTCTTCGTCTTTTTCAGCCGCAATCAGTTTTTCAGCACCCAGGTCAATCTCCATCCCGACTCCGCCAACTTTGACGTACAAGGGATCATGGGTTATGACCCATCCTTCTTTCTCAAGCGCATTTCTTACAACCTTATGAAAAATGTCCTTTGCCATTTCTTGTCACCTGATTTTTACTTGTTCCTATCCTCTGCTAATATCAATCATTATATTTTTATACATAACAAGACCTTAAATAGAAGACATATTTAGGAAGTAAGAACAAACAACCTTTACAATACAATTTATGTTCTATTTTAAATAGTTGTAAGATAATGATCTTTTCTCATTCAATCAGGTTAAGATGGCGATGAATCTGAACCAACTCACTGAAAAAAATAGAAATAGAACTGTAAGTGTAAAGGTTATTTATTTTTACTTCCTTATGGATAAATGAGGTTTTCACGTTATCTCTTCATTGTAAAAAGAACGGAACAATTTTCTGCCATATATGCGGCCGGCTGCGGCATCAGTGGGAATGTACCAATCTCTGCTCCTTCCGATAAACCAAACTTTGTCGTTTCTTTCAGGATGGAGGTAAAAATGGTTTCTTTCCCATTTGTAGTCCTCAGACGGTTTTTGTATTTCAAGCAGAGCGATGTCCAGCCCCGGATAAGAGATGTTAAGCAATTGTGCTTTAAAGGACTTTCCCTGATTTTGATAAAATCTTGTCTGAATTTCCTCTGTTTTTATGTCGGACTCATCTGAAGTGACCACATGGTTTGCTGTCACCGCATATAATTTATTTTCTGATTATAACGGATTTAGGGGAGGCCCCGGTTCCGGGAGTCTGCCCGCGGCTTTCCGTTTTTACAAGGCCCCGGCGGACATTCCCCGGAAACGGCAGTTTCCGAAGAAAAAAATATCCTGGCCACCGGGTTCGCAGTGTCCCGGAACGAACATATCTGTCGTTTTGCTGTCTGATAATTTCAGGATGTTGTGCCCTCCCCTAAATCCGTTATAATCAGTGCATTTTTTTGCTCGCCTACTACGAATCCAAAACCGTTCGCCTTTCCGTGAGTTAATTTTACAGTGAGTTGAACGACGTTGTTAATAAATTTCTTTGCCACCGACCTGCGCGTGAATTTTTGGAATGAAGCAGCAAATCAGAAACAACTGAAAGGCAGTTGAGAGAGCTATTTTACATAACTTTTTTAAGCAGATAAAGTTTGTGATTTTCATTGGTTATCACCTTACCGAAAAGGATTCCTAATGAAAGCATCTTTTCTCAATCCTAATTCTTTAATTGCTCTTTTCTTTAATAAATTACATGATTTGACTGAATAAAAACCTCCTACATAAACTATCCAATATTTTCCGTCCCAGTATTTTCCTTCTCCGTATGTTTCATACATTCGAGTTCCTATCTGAGGCTGGAAGAGTTCTGGATATTTAGCTTTTACCTGAATTGAGCGATTATAGTTAGGAAGATTATATTTTTATAAAACAGTTAGTTATAAAGGTAAGATTTTTCTAATAGTGGTTTAACTGACTGTTTTTAAAAGTTAGAATTATATTTAAAAAGATTCTTTATATATGCATTAAAAATTATATTTATCAGATAGTTATAACTATCGTCTGTTCTCATTTGCCAAACATAAAGTATAGCTTCGAAATATGATAAGACACAGACATCAGAAGCCTGAAATTCTGTCATTTCACCCGTGCGTTGAAACAGATAAAAATATCCTGTGCGCAGGACGTGAACCCTGGGATGACGATCTGGCAGCGATAAAAGCCGCGGACGCGGTGATTCTGCCCCAAGGTTGCAGGGAATCCCTTTATAAGATGGCACATAATAACTGCGACCGTGTGTTCCCGAATTACGACGCGAAATTCAGATACCCTGGAAAAATTGCCCAGATTCAATTGTTTCGGGAAACAGGTGTACCGCATCCGAAAACCGACGCATATCTCACATATGATGAGTTTATAAAAATCCGTTCCCGGGAAAAGATTCTCAGCCCCGGATTTTATAATTTTCTGAATATAAACAAAAGCCTGCCTTTTATATTCAAATTTGCCTGGGGCGGAGAAGGAGACAATGTCTTCCTGATCAGGTCATACGAAGAATTTAAAGACGCGCTGCACAAAGCTGTCATATTTGAAAAAACAGGGCAAAGCGGTTTCCTGGTTCAGGAATATATCCCGTCGGGAAATAGGACATTACGGGTTGTTATCATAGGAAAAAAAATACTTTCTTACTGGCGTGTCCAGGAAAACCCCGAAGATTTCTGTTCCAATCTTGCCCGGGGCGGTGTTATAGATCCGGGTTCCGATCCGGATTTGCAGGCAGAAGCAAGGACTGCTGTCCGGTATTTCTGTAGAAAAACGGGGATCAACCTGGCTGGCTTTGATCTTCTTTTTTCAGAATTGGATTCTGAAAGAACACCTCTTTTTCTTGAGATAAACTATTTTTTCGGCAGGAGCGGCCTGGGAGGATCTGAAAAGTTTTATGAATTGCTTAATACGGAGATCAGAAAATGGATAGACGATCAGCACCTGAACCTTATGCAATGAGTCTGGATGATGCTGACATCCGGAGGGAACGCCGGAAAGCAAGGGAACTCAGGGCATCCCAATGGTGGAAGCGCCGTTGTGCAAAGGGCATATGTCATTACTGCGGACATCCGACGCTGCCCAATGAGCTTACTATGGATCATATCGTCCCCCTGTCCCGGGGCGGCAGGAGTACCAAAGGGAATGTTGTTCCGTCATGCAAGGAATGCAACAACCAGAAAAAGCACCTCCTGCCTATGGAATGGGAAGAATATCTGAAAGGGGTCCGTTTTAATGCTGACCGGGAGTCCTGAAATCCTGCTGTTAGGAATTCCCAAAAAATAACTTACCAGCGCGATTTTCAGGACACGGTAATGAAATCCGGGCCGGTTTCCCGGTCACAGGATGCTGACCGTTTCTGTAATAATATCCGTACGTATCCGTGTTCATCCGTGTGGGTGGTCCCTTATAACGGTATTCGAAGACTTCGAGGTTTATTTTTTCTGGCTCGCAGGTCTGATTCAGGCTTATTTGGACGGAACCAGTTTAAATGTCCCGTCATCTCCGGTCATCAGTACATAGGTATTTGGCTTATCTGCTTCAATTGTCACATTGGTTTCAACAGGCGGGGTGGTATGCACCTGAATACGGTACTTTCCCGGATCAAGTTTCATGGGAACACCGGTATTGCCTGTGCCGACTTTCTGATCCGGCAACAGCGGGATCTTTTTATAAACATCGGGCAGCGGCACATAATTATAAACATCATAGGTAAGATTGATGACTTCGGCATCAATAAAAGCGGAAGCCAGACCTTCTGCTGAGGAAACCTCTATCGGAACACTTCCGCTTTCCTTGGCCAGTTTTTTATAAAACGAACGGGTTGTTTCCACTTCCGTGTCAGATGTGGCCCTGTTTTTGGTAACGCTTTTCAGACCGCAAAGAATCGGTGTAAAATAAATCCCCTTTCCCCTGGCTTTTTCCAAAGCACTGGAAGCTGAAATGGTTACAGCGTCATAATCAGTATATTTTTTTCTCAGCTTTTCTTCCTCGCCGCTCCTCCGAGATATCATTTCCGCCAGCAGGGGAGCTGTTTCCTCACCATCTGTGATAAGGATAATCTTGCTGTTCGGTTTTGATTCCAAAAATTCCAGGGCCTTCAGGATGGCATAACCGATTGGCGTATCTCCGATATAGGAATCGCCGGATTCAAGATAGGTGATCGCTGACATGAATTCCTTGTAATCATATCCCCCATCTTTTTCCCCATAGACACTTACCACATCGCTATGGGATATGAATGCCTTTTCGCAGTTGATCTGATTGCTTTTTTTGCTTTTTGTCAGTTCATAGGGAACCTTGCTGCCAAAGACAACCAGCCAGATTTTATCATTTTCATCAAATATCTCAGCAAGTTTTGTAAGCCCGCCATAGGCAAGCTCATATCTTTTTTGTGTCTGTTCCTCCCCGGCTTTCGTTTCAACGGGGGTTTCATAGTTCATGCTGGCCGAAGCATCATAAAGGATTACTGTGTTCGTGGGGCCGGTCATCCCTTTGATCACTTTATAAAGCCCCTGCTTTTCCGTCAGACCGCTTTTTCCTTCGCTGATAATAATATTAAGCGCAGTGCCGGTCGTTGCCGCTCCCTCTTCCATACCCAGTTTCTTTTTAATCGTCGCACAACTCATAAAGGTCAGAATAATCAACAACAGAGCCAGATTTCTTACAAAATTCATTATCGTTCCTCATTATTTTTGCCTGATAAGGTTAAAGCGTTCTAAAACAATTCGAATATACCCGCTCTCAGATATCAGCAGATGAAAATTTTCATGAACAGCGGATCCCTGCTAAAAATATTATTTCGATTTTTATCGGAATTACAAGGCGTTGCTTATCTAACCTGGTAGAAAAAAATCGGTGGAAAAATCAGGTGATTTCCGATCTGCCAGATATTTGTACGATAGCACATTTCTGTTCGTTTGCAACAATTATCTTAAAAAGACCTGTGAGGTTTTGAACGCATAAGTTCGAAGTGTCGGTTTTTATTTTTAACGTCTTGAAATTTAAATTGAATGTAGTATATACTGCCATCCTTTTCCCCGGAATGATGGTTTTCCAGGCTGCCAGATCCGGGTAACATACTGTCATTTAGGTAAAAATTAAAAAACGGATGTTTTTTATCTGATCTTAGGTGTCCGGAAAAGAATATACTGGCCCAGTTTGTAGTTCCGCCTTCAGGCGGCGTGACACCGCCTGAAGGCGGAACTGCAAACCTCAGTCTGGTATATTCATTGTTGGAAATCGCCTAAAATTGATAACTCGGGATCCATTTTTACGGTTAACTGGAAAGTTTCGATCTGCTGACTGATATTATTTATTCTCAGTAGATGGAAAATGCCTTGACCGCTCCCGGCGGGAATGCTTGGGATTTGTCAATCCCAAGGCATTCAGGGGCACTTTCCATCTACTGATTCTGGCTCCTCTTTTTTCAGAGTGTCACTCTTTTCCCTTCGCTCAGAGCGGGATAATGTTTCATCACCGCTTCCCTAAGATAATTGAATACAGCAGTTCCCTCCTGTGAAGCATCTTCCTTTCCCATGGCAACTCTATGTACAAATTCTGTTCTCTCCTTGTCCGAACGCCTTATCTTTTCATCAATGAGCTTTATGATGTTACTGACTATACTGTAGATAACCAGGGGGCCGTACACCGTTTCCCCGTCCTCATTTTTCCCTGACACGCAGATAATTTTATAATTGCTCATGCGGAAGACTTTGGGCGGAGAAGCATATCCGAGGAATTCTGCAAAAAAAGAAAGGCTTTCGATAACGCCGTCCGTATATCCGCTTTCCAGGGAAGACTGTCCGTCCTTTTCGATTGCCTCGACATCCGATTCATCAAAGGAAAGATCAAGCTTCCTGAGACATTCCTTTCGGACGGTTCTGACAGATTCCTCCTTTTTACTGATGATCACATCGCCGTCATTCAGTATCCTGATAACATTTCGGATACTGATCATCTCTCTGACCGTGGGGCTTTTTCGCAGCCCCACATCCTCCGGTTCGGTATTGTAAATCGCAAGGTCATTATCCAGAACCAGGATATTCTTGTCCCCGGGGTCTGCTTCAAGGATATAGAGATCAATATCCCGCTCTTTTCTGAATTTGCGGGGGCCCATTTCAATAAGGCTCCGCATGACCTGTTTGTCAATTCTTCGGCTGCCGTCCGGGGGGCCGATAGAACTTAGCACTTTGCCTGCCATTTTATCAATCTGAATTTTTTTCAAAAGGTTCTCTTTAAAAGACATGATTCACCTCATCTGGCTTCGTGTTAAGGCATAAACATCCCTGATGTTGGTTCAGGTCTCTGGCCTGAAGCGGCATATTAATCTACCTGATTTTCTTTTTAAAATCAATGAAAATTCCGCATGGCGGCTCCGTTTCCAGATTCAGCAGAGTTCCCAGGGAAACCACTTCCAGCGCATCCTCTGTCTCTTGGCCGCTACAGATGACGGGAATACGATCAGCAGCATTGCGCACATCACGGCAGTCATTAGCGAAAAAAGTTTTTCAGATCTGCACATAATTTCCCCTTTTCTTTGCCCGGAAGTAAGATTTCCGGGCGGTTTTTGTGAAATTCCAAACTCCGAATAAATCCCAAATCCCCAAATAAATCTCAAATCCCATATCTGTCGAAAACAGAAATTTTTAAAAATTCTCCGTTTTCTCACATATCTGATTCTGTTCATTTTCATCTCTTTCTGTCCGAATATGCTCTCCGGATACCATGCAAAGAAAAATTTTTCAGAATTTACAAAAGGCTTCAGTTTATCATATCTTTTCTGTCGAATCCATACCTTTTTATATTGTCATTTCAAGGTAATCAGTAATTAGCTGAAAGTTCATGTAAATACGATTTTGGGGTTTCAGGAAGAGTATGAAAAAATCGCAAAGCCTTTCGAGTGGAAATTCACCCGAAAGGACTTGAAAGACCTGCTTAAAAAACT
>JAUCGG010000196.1 GCA_030378015.1 Desulfococcaceae bacterium HSG8 | reverse complement strand
GAATCTGTCTTACAAAAAAAGAAATGAAACCCTACGAAAAAAGAATTGAACGTTCAAGTTTATTGCCTAAATGGGATGTCATCATTAAGCCTTTAACTGGGTAGTTTATTTTATGGGAGATCCCTAAGTTCTCTGAAGCCGCTGTTCTGAGTCCCCCTTTTTTAAAGGGGGATTCAGGGGGATTTCAGCAGGTCGGGGGAAATCCCCCCGGCCCCCCTTTAAAAAAGGGGGGAGTTTCCCGGTGAGTTATTTCAGCTATTTATGAGAACTTACGACTCACGAGTTTAATGTAGAACGATTTTTCAAATCGTTCCGAACGGGCGTATTTATAAGTTGGGGGAGTCGCTTTTATTGTCCCGGAGGGACTTCCGAAAACAGCCCGGCAATTCATTGCCGGGTCCCCCGGATTATCAGGTCCCGCAGGGACGACTGAAAAATCCGGGCTTTTCAGTCGTCCCTGCGGGACTCGGCAAAATTATGCATATCCGACCCGGCAATGAATTGCCGGGCTATTTTCAGAAGTCCCTCCGGGACTGAAAATTACTCCCCCAACTTGTAAATGCGCCCGTTCCGAACGACTTGAAAAGTCGTTCTACAGTCAGGAAAAGTGTAAACTGCTTTTCAGCTTTTATGAAAGATGCCGGGTATGGTGATTTGTCATTTGGGTATTGGAATTTATTTGTTATTTATCTGTAATGCGGAATTTATAAATTGAGGATCATCGCTGGCAGCCTGAAAGGCAAAAAACTGCATCCGATTAAAGGCACGACGATAAGGCCCACTGCCGACCGTCTCCGGGAATCCATATTTAACATCCTTTCCTTTCATGTTCGGGATGCAGTTGTGCTGGATCTGTTTGCCGGAACCGGCGCCCTGGGGATCGAAGCATTAAGCCGCGTGGCATCTTTTGCAGTATTTTTAGATAAATATAAGAACTCAATTTCCATTATAAAACAGAATATCCGATCATGTGCCCTTGAAAACAGAACAAACGTCATACAGTGGGATATCGAAAAAAATTTGAACTGCATACGATCAGCCCCGACCCCTTTTAACCTTGTCTTCATGGATCCTCCTTACAACAAAAACCTGGTAAAACCGACCCTCCGCAACCTTCATATCGCTCATGCCTTGGAAAAAGATGCGCTCATCGTTGCCGAGCATAGTGATTCTGAAACAATTCCGGAAGATTGCCCTGGATACACCATTGCAGAGCAGAGAAGATACGGAAAAACCCTTGTTTCATTTCTGAATTATATGGTATGAATTTGTTGTCAGTCGGCAGTTGTCAGTTGTCAGTCGGCAGTTGTCAGTTGTCAGTCGGCAGTTGTCAGTTGTCAGTCGGCAGTTGTCAGTTGTCAGTTGTCAGTTGTCAGTTGTCAGTTGTCAGTTGTCAGTTGTCAGTTGTCAGTTGGCAGTTGGCAGTTGGCAGTTGGCAGTCGGCAGTCAGTTGTCAGTTGTCAGTTGTCAGTCGGCAGTTGTAAATCGTAAATCGTAAAGAAAGATATCTTATGCAAGAAAGAATCGCCGTCTATCCCGGGTCGTTTGATCCTGTAACAAAAGGGCATCTTGATATTATTGAAAGAGGACTCACCCTTTTTGACAGAATTATTGTTACTATTTTGTGTAATCCTTACAAAAAGTCCTTTTTTACTGCCAAAGAACGGGTGGAGATGCTTGAGATCAGCCTGAAAACTCATCCCAATGCTGAAGTGGACACCTATGACGGGCTTCTTGTGGATTATGTGTTCCAGAGGGGAGCAAATGCTATTCTGCGCGGGATGCGGGCTGTATCTGATTTTGAATATGAATTCCAGATGGCACTGATGAATCGCAAACTGAACCGGGACATTCAGACGGTCTTCCTGATGACCAGCCTCAGATGGATATATACAAGTTCGTCCATAATAAAGCAGGCCGCCCAGTTCGGCGGGGATGTTTCCGACATGGTTCCGCCTGTTGTCAATCAGAAACTGAAAGAGAAGTTCCTCGCAAGGGACTGCAAAAAATGAAGACGGACTTGCCTGCAAACTTCGATTCCGGCAAGCTCAATATCTTCTGCAAAGTCGTTGAACTGAAAAGCTTTTCCAAAGCTGGTGAACTGAAATGAAAACAGAATTTTTTGACAAAGCCATAAATAATTTAGCTGTTGCACGACTCTGTTTTGACAGGGGTTTTTATGATGACTGTGCAAACCGTGCTTATTACGGAGCGTTGTGTCCTTGTTCCCAAACTCCGTTTGGGAACACACCTGCCCGGCAAACTCTGTCTGCCATGCAAAACGGAGTTTTGCCTGCAATTGCGTTCCCGAACGGAGTTTGGGAACGAGGATAGCTCACCTGGCTCACCCTGATTGAATTCGCAGGCGATCACACAACCGATATTCTGATGGATTACGGCTACCATATGCTGGTCATGCCGACCCGGAAGAAAGCTGCATAATTTTCAGATCGGAGGATATCGTTATGAGCAAAATAACGGATAGTCAGACTACCGTAGTCAGAACCGAACGGGGTTTATCCGTTTTCGGAACAAGGATTACATTGTATCAGGTTATGGATTATCTGAAATCCGGATGGCATCCTGAATTAATCCGCCAATGGCTTGATCTGACAGAGCAGCAGATAAACGATGTTCTGAATTACATCAATACTCATCAGAATGATGTTGAAGCCGAATACCGGTCAGTTTTACAGGAAGCCGAAGATATCCGCAGATACTGGGAGGAATGCAACAGGGAGCGATTTGAAAAAATAGCTTCTTCACACCCGGAGGATGATCCTGTCTGGTTGAAAATTCAATCCAAAAAAGCTGAACTTGCAATGGCATGACAATTATCCTTGCAGACAAAAATATAGAGGGACAGGCTGTTCTGCTTATGGGAACATTCAATGTAGCGGGCTGGTCAGAGTTATTTTCGGTACGACTGCTGACATTTGAAGAAGCAGGTTTGCCACCCGATACCAGTGACCGTATGCTATGGAAATTTGTTCAGGACAATAATATAATATGTTACTGCTTACCGATAACCGGAATATGAAGGGTAAAGACTCTCTGGAACAGACCATAAGAGATGAAACCACATCAGCTTCGCTTCCTGTCCTGACAATCGGAAACACAGGGCGTATGACAGAACGGAACTATCGGGAAAAATGTGCTAACCGCCTCGCTGAAATTATTTATGACATAGAACAATACAAAGGAGTAAGCCGTTTGTTTATTCCATAATAAATTAAACGGCAGTTTTTGAAACATAACCTGCAAGGATAAGATAGACGCTCCGAGTTTTCGCCTGTTGTCAGAAGCTCCGCGCACAAGGACTGTAAAAAATGAAGACCGACTGGCCCTCCAAACCCCGATTCTGATGGATATCTGGCAGCTCAATATCTTCTGTAAAGTCGTTGAACTGAAGAGTTTTTCCAAAGCCGGTGAAACAGTTCACCTGTCCCAGCCCACTGTAAGCAGTCATATCAGGGATCTGGAAGAACATTTCGGATGCCGTCTCATTGACCGCCTTTCCAAAGAAGTTCTTCCCACGAAAGCAGGAGAACTGCTTTATACATACGGCCTAAGGATGATTGCGCTCCGGGATGAAACAGAAGCCGCGCTGGCGGCCTTCCACGGGAATATCAAGGGGCATCTTGTTATCGGCGGGAGTACAATACCGGGCGTTTATGTTCTTCCCCGGGCTGTGGGAAAATTTATAAAAAATTATTCCGAAGTTACAATTTCCTTAGCTATCGGGGACACGGAAAAGATTATCAATGATATTCTTTCCCACACACTGGAACTCGGCATTGTCGGGGCCAGAACCGGGGATAAAAAAATCGTCCAGGAAAAACTCGTTGAAGATGAGATGCGGCTCATCATCCCTTCAGGTCACAAATGGGAGGGGGAAAAACGCATTACGCTGAAAAAACTTTTCTGTGAGCCTTTTATTATCCGCGAGCGAGGTTCCGGCACATTAAAATCCCTCCGGCACAGCCTCAGCCGCGCGGGCCACCGTATTGATGACCTCAATGTCACAGCCGAAATGGGCAGCACTGCCGCGGTTATACAGGGGATAAAGAATAATATCGGGATTTCAATTCTCTCCGCCGTTGCCATATCCGAAGAAATACAGACAGGCAAATTAAAAGCCCTGACAATTGAACATCTTGATCTTAAACGAAATTTTTACCTGACGCGGCACAGGTATCGGACGCAGTCGCCGTTGTGTCAGGCGTTTACGGATTTTTTGAAGCGTGAAGCGTGAAAAGACTTGAAATATCTTCCGGGTCAGAATTTTCCCAAATGTTACCCGATTGCCCTTTCTGAAATCTGGCAGAAAAGACTTGTTGCAATTATAAAAAAGATGGAAGATACCTTTAAACTACCAGATATTGAAAAAAACTGCCGGTACAAAAATCCGGTGGACAGTGAAAGGCGGGCTACAGACTCCCTGGCTTTAACTGACTTAGGGTTGACTTTGACAGGAACGGTAATTTAATTATGATAAAATTCAAGGTCGGAGTGAAAGTTCAGCAAAGAATAAAGCTGTCCGTATCAGACGCTATACAAATATGCCGGGACTGGAAGGCATCAGCGAGAGCGGAATAATCAGGGCAAAAGATAAAGGGAGGGTTTTTGCAGTTGGCTAAAAGAAAACCCCTTTCTCCGAGAGAAGCGGAAGAAAAATATGGCTTGAAACCGGGACATGGAAGAAATTACCTTGAAACCCTGGTTAAGGAAGAAAGCGCCGAAGAAGTATACAATTGTTATACTAAAAATTATGAATTGCAGATACGGGGAGATGCCGAACTTAAAGGGCTTGCTTGTTTTGTCATAAGAAACAGGCAAGGAGGAATTGTTAAGGAGTGGACGAAGGTTTATGATTGACTATCTTGAGCTTTAATAAGGGATTTCCCAAAAAATAAACTACCCGAAAATGTAGGGTGGGCGGAGCGAAGCGTAACCCACCATCGCATCATTCGCCAACAAAAATGGTGGGTTCCGCTAGCGCTTCACCCACCCTACATTTTCCGGAATCGGGTATTTTATTTATTGGAAGTTCCCTAAGGATAATTTATGAGCGACAGGAAATTTGTTTTTGATAGGAAAGATCTGGTGGGTATTCTCAGGGATCTGAATCTTATTGTGGTCTCGCTCGACAGAATAGGTTCAGTGTACAATGACCTGGATGAAGACGAACATAATGCCCTGCTGGCAGACTTTATAACAGACCGGGATGTTTTCAGGAAGCTGGCTTCTATGCGTTCCGTTCTGTCCGAACCGTTTTCCGGTGAACCGGATTCGGATGAAATGGAAAAAGAAATGGAAAATTTGGAGTATTGGAGTTATGAGGACAGAGCTTCTTCACGGGGAATGACGGTCGGCTGAGGTTTTTTACTATGGATTGTGTGGAAGCTCAGGCCTTATCAGATTATATTTAATCGGTATTAATATATAAGATGTTAATACAATTGATAAATTAGTTAAGTCTTGACGAGCGGAGGCACTCGGAATTGTCGGGTCAGGAAAAACTCGTTGAAGACGAGATGCGGCTCATCATCCCTTCAGGTCACAAATGGGAGGGGGAAAAACGCATTACGCTGAAAAAACTTTTCTGTGAGCCTTTTATTATCCGCGAGCGGGGTTCCGGCACATTAAAATCCCTCCGGCACAGCCTCAGCCGCGCGGGCCACCGTATTGATGACCTCAATGTCACAGCCGAAATGGGCAGCACGGCCGCGGTTATACAGGGGATAAAGAATAATATCGGGATTTCAATTCTCTCCACCGTTGCCATATCCGAAGAGTTGCAGACAGGCAAATTAAAAGCCCTGACAATTGAACATCTTGATCTTAAACGAAATTTTTACCTGACGCGGCACAGGTATCGGACACAGTCGCCGTTGTGTCAGGCGTTTACGGAGTTTTTGAAGCGTAAAGCGTGAAACGTGAAACGTGAAACGTGAGAAAACGATTGACAGGAGGCGGATTATATTGATGAAGAAACCGTTTGGGAAAGAATCGGCAGTTGATGATTTTGAAGCAGAAGTTGAGAGTCTCCGGCATGAAGAATTCATTCCTGGACAAAAGAGCGCAAGAACCTAAAATTCCTATTGAAGAGGCAAGAAAAAGACTGCTTTAAAAATGATAATTTTAAGCAAAGAGAACTAATTGAAGTTCTTACAGATCACAGAAAGATTTCCGGAAGTTGAATTCCTCGATGTAGCGGAAAGCTGGGAAGATCCGGAAACCCTGTGGATTCATATCACGGCACCGGAGGATCGTTCTGCAATATTTCTACTGTAACTTTTTCCATAACAAAAAATCGTGTCAGCTACTGTTTTCAGGTTATTGTGAGTTTTTATCACTTCATAGGAATATATAAATAAACTTTGAACGAACATGATTACAATAATACTGCCAACTGATATTACAGCAAACTTCACATATATACTTTTATTCATGTGTACAGGAAAAGTTTCAACGCTGGCAGGCTTCACCGATAGTTTTATGGTGACTTGTCGCTCTCTGCGAAGGCTTGTTGGCGATATTGCTCAGTAATCCCTTCGGTCTTCATCTTCTTCAGCACTACGGCTAACCGGCGCAAAAGGGTGGAGGGAGCGCAGCGACCGGAACCCTTTTGCAGCGCCGGGTTATATGCGTTTGTTGTTATACAATCTTTCAACAGGTTGAACATATTCGATTTCGGCCTGTATTTTTTGCTTTGTATAATTCTTTATCTGCTCTTTGAATAGCATTCTGTAATTCTTCTTGTTGCTCACGGGCGGCAATACCGCCGCTGATTGTCAATGTTAGATCTTTCATAGGAGGATCAAGTTTTAATTTTTCTACCTTTTCACGTATTCTTTCTGCAATTATATGAGGTAACTTACTATCAGAAGATACGATAAAAACAGCAAATTCCTCGCCCCCCAGTCTAACCTGGATATCTGCTTCCCTTGTTTCTTTCAAAATTGTTTCTGCTACTGTTTTAAGGGCAGTATCACCTGCATTATGTCCGTAGGTATCATTAACCGATTTAAAATGATCAATATCAAAGATAACAATGAATATCTGTGCATTTGGTTCTCTGTCATGTATAGAAAATAGACGTCGTACTGCTTCTTTCATATAAACTCTCGTGTACAGGCCAGTCAAAGGGTCACGAATAGCCTGTTCATAAAATCTCTGACGTTCCATTTCCAATGAACGCAGGATAATTTCTCGTTCAATAGCGATACTCAGCGGCACACTCAATTGGAGCAGAATACTGTTGAGTTCTCTGTCTATCTCTACATTCATTGTAAGATTGAATATGGCCAACGCGTGAATTATCGAATTTTCACTTGTATACAAGGGAATAATAACTTTATGTGATTGTTCTGTGTACTCATGATTTTCATTTGAGGAATCGGATATAATTTTTAAATAATCATTGCTATAATGTGCATTCCATTGGTTTTGATTCATTCCTATTATGTCCTCACATTCCTCGGGAATATCTGATATTATTCCTCTGTACATGGATTCTTCGTCAAATTGAATAATTTTCCCGTCTTTTCTCATTGCATAAAAAAGAAGATTTTGTACAGGTAATATTTCATTTGCGTGCATGGATAAAGCATTGGCAACCTCTCCAAATTCTCTGTGAATAATTACGGTTTTTATAAAATTTTGAAGAAGTCTGTTTAGATTTGATAAACGGATTATATCTGTATTGGTTTGTGTCATAAGATAGAGACCGCAGTCAAGGTCTTTCAGACGGTTAAACATAAATTTGATAAGATGTTTTGGAATAATCGAACCGTGCTGTGGGGCAACAAGATTTATGGGATATCTTTCCAATTTTACAAGAGCATTATAAAGAATTTCCCTTGAAGGCATATAATGCTCATGAAAAGGACGGATTGATTCAAAATAACTTTCATCCTGTGCGATAAGAGTCCAATTATCAGTAAATCCGCCAAACAGATCGCTTGAAAAAAGGATTCCGCTTTCAACATCAAAGGTACAGTAAGCTCCTGGGAAATGCAGATAAGGTGTGAAGATAAATTTTAGCAGGCGGTCTTTAATATTTAGATGCCAATTGTTTTTTTCAACACATAGAAACGGAATATCAATGCCATAGTGTTTTAACAGAGCAATTGCTCTCCAGTGGCTTACAATAACAGCATCATCTCTTGTTACCAATTGGTTGATTAAAGGCAAAGAACCTGTAATATCAGGGTCCTGATGGTGACAAACAAAGTAGCGGATATAATTGAAAGGGATTATTTGTTCAATTTTCCTCAGTGCATATTTGAAAGTCAATTTTGAACCAGGATCAATAAGTACTGAATTTTTTTTGTTTTCAATTAGATATATGTGACATTGAAAAGGATCATCATTAAGATAATGACCAACCCACCATATGCGATCAGCAATTTTTATCGGTTTGTCTGGATCAAAAGCATCGTTTTCTGTAATATTTATACTATCCATTTTTTCTCAATAAAAGATAAATTTAGGCGAACTATTAATATTATGTATTATAATTACAAGTAGTCGGGTAGCCGGGGGCTGTTGCCAGCCCCAAGCCCCCTAAGAACCGTGCCTGAGAGTTTCCCCTCACACGGCTCAGGCCTCCGAAAAGGCATCCCTTGCGGGGATACCCGCACATTATAAAATGTGCTTCACGTTACTTTCCGACTGTCAGAATAGCCGAGGCATACGGAGCGCACCATCCCGGGGGACGTCATCTGCTTTCTCCGCTTTCATCCGATTCACCCGGTGTTTGCGTGATCAGAGACCCGCCGAACGTCTGCCGCCTTGCGGCGCCGGGAATGTCTCACCCGGTATCCCGGTCATTACAGCCGGGCATTCGCTTCTTTCGGCATCCTGTTCCGGCCCTCCCACAGCATGCCTTGCGGTCAGCCTGCCCGAAACACATCCGGGCGGAGGGACCGGGTTTCCACGTTCCGCATTGTTCATCCGATGGGAGACTCAGGTGCATCCTCTGCGCCGGTGGTACAACAGTTCCGTGCGGGCAGTTATGAGACCTGCAACCTGACCACTCGCCTCAGACACAGGGAAGCGGCCTCCGACCTGTTAATCCCCGCAGGTCTGTGCCCGATTACGGCGCTTACGGATATTCAGATACCTTCACCATATCACCCGTCCCCGGCCCTTGACGGAGGAGGATTCTCCGAGGGGTTCTCCCGTCACCGTTCAAACCCGTTTCGGTACTTTGTCCGCGGGGCTTCGCACCGACCACACTGCGCATGGCAAGCACGCCCGTGCAGGGACTGGCAGAACATACCAGGTATTCACGCAATTTGCTGAATACACTGAACAATGCGACTTTGTGTCGCACCATATCGACTGAGTTAACCAGCCCGCCTATCAGTTTGGCTACCAACTTTGAGCGTGGCACAATGCTGGGACAAACTCGAAAAAACGCGCGTTCTCGCGGGTCTGGTTAAACGGTATTTTCATCTGTATGCTTCATATTGGCAAAGATAAAGTAAAGACAGTTCCTTCTTTCTTAGATGTTGTGAAACCAACTTTTCCCGCGAGTATTTGTTCACCAAATAACTTCATGGAATAAGTGCCAATTCCCCTCCCAGCACCTTTTTTGGTGCTAAAATTGCGTTGAAATATTCTTTGAGCTATATCTTTGGAGATAGGCATACTGTTCCATATGCAAAAGGTGAGGAAACTGTTGATATGTTCTACCCATAGTTTAACTGTGCCATTTTCTTCTGTGGCTTCAAGGGCATTAGTAAGCATATTACCCAAAATACGCAACAACAACGACATATCTGTTTTAACAGCAATGTGTGGCGTGTTAGATGGAAATTCTATTGTTTTATTCTTTGCAGCAGAATGGCTGGTAAAACACGTTTTTAGTTCTTCCACAACTTGACTATCATAGATTTCTTGCCATAAAGGATGGTAGGCTCCGGTTTCACTTTGCGATAAACATTTTTGAATATCAAGTTCATTTTTCAATCTTAATGATGATTTATTAATTATTTTTACGAGATTAGAGTGATTATTTTCGAGACAAAGCATTTCACTTGCCCCTAATAATCCACCAAGCATATTATTAATATCATGAAAAAATGTCCTTTCTAGTGCTGCTCGTTGTTGTTCAGCAGTTATATCTTGTAAAAATAAAAGCAGAAAAATATTACCTTCAATTTCTATTGGTTGAGATCTAACACTCAAAGCGATATCAACAGTTCTTTCTCCTCTGCGAGCAGTTAAAGCACAGGTTCTCTCAAAAGGCTTATTATTTTTTAGGCTGGATACTATTGCGATTGCTGCTCCACAAGTAGAACAAAATTTAGAGGTTCCACATCCCCCAGGATTTTTGCCAGAATGAATACACTTCAATGCTTCCCCCGTACGTAATCCAAGAGCTGCATAAGGATCATTAATGCCTATCATTTTAAGGAAAGAGTCATTTAATGCGATAATTTGGCGATGTTTGTCAAGTATGGCAAGTAATCCCCCTATGGAGTGCAGAAAGCCTGATATAACAGGGCTTTTGTCCACCATTTTGATTTCAGCAACGAGTTCTTTCTTTTCAGTTCGTTCAGGAGGAGCGAAATAAGTGTCCATTGATTAAAGCCCTTAGAAAAGTTATTGAGAATAATATATTGCCATATTTTCTTTTTTTCATGTAGGTATTTACTGCGCCACCGAACGTTGTGATAAGGGGCGGGTGAACGGAAAGGTTCATAAAAGAACAGCCCGCCGCTTCATTTAAGTGTTATGCCGTTAAAAAAGCAGGAAGTAAGCAGAGAAATCATATCGTTCGGAAACACTTCTCACTTATACCATATTTCCGTCAGAAAGTCAAGGATAAATATCTGTAATATTTTCGTTTTTTACGTTCTGCCGACTTTTTCCGGGCCGGGTTTTTCATGTTTTAACCTGTCCTTATGCAACAGGCCGGAAACCTCCACCCTCTCATTTCATCTCTATCCTGTTTAAGGATATGTTGTCAAGATTTTTCGGCTTTTTCGGGACGTTCTGAAAAAAACAGTACGGTTGACAAACTGCTTTTTCACAATTATATA
>JAUCGG010000195.1 GCA_030378015.1 Desulfococcaceae bacterium HSG8 | reverse complement strand
AGACGGCAGTCAGCAGTCAGCAGTGGACGGTGGGCGGTGAGCAGTCGGCAGTTGGCAGTGAGCAGTCGGCAGTCGGCAGTCAGCAGTCGACAGTCGGCAGTCAGCAGTCGGCAGTCGGCAGTCAGCAGTTGACAGTCGGCAGTCGGCAGTTGACAGTCGGCAGTCGACAGTCGGCAGTCAGCAGTCAGCAGTTGACAGTCGGCAGTCGGCAGTCGGCAGTCAGCAGTCGGTTGGCAACCAGCAATCAGCAACCTCTTTCCAGGTCATCCATGAAGATATAAAGGATAAGGAAAGAAAATTTGTCTGTTATCCTGAGGAAGGGGTTTGCCGTATTGACTTAACAGGAGATAAAAGGTCATTGCCTTCTATCACTCGGCAACAGGCCACAGTTTTGGCAGAATTTGCAGTGAAGCTGGAAGAATACTACGGGACACCCCAGGACATTGAATGGGCTGTTGATCATGACGGTACCATTTATTTATTGCAATGTCGTCCTTTGCAGCAAAAGGAAAATCCGGGCAATCCTATAGAAGCGGACGGAACCGGAAATCTGGATTTTATTGCCAGGGGAGGAATAACCGCAAGCCCGGGATCAGCCTGCGGAACCGTTTATCTGGCAGATAAGGGCTTAGATATCCTCCAGTTCCCGGAAGGAGCGATTCTGGTGACAAAGCAGGCGATTCCCAGGTGGGCATCCCTCCTGAGCCGGGCTGCTGCTGTGGTTACAGAGCAGGGCGGATTTGCAGGACATCTTGCCAATGTGGCACGGGAGTTTGAAGTCCCTGCTCTGTTCGGTCTGGAAGGGGTGACGGATAAACTGAACAACGGAGACATGGTAACCGTTGACGCAAGCGGTCTTACGATTTATGAAGGGCGGATAGCTGCCCTTCTGGCGAATTCGGAGAAAAAGAAAAATTTTATGGAGGGAAGCCCTGTGTATGATACCCTGAAACAGGTGAGCAGGCATATTATTCCCTTAAATCTGTTAGATCCCGATTCTCCTGAATTTAAACCGGGAAATTGCAGGACACTGCATGATATTACCCGTTTCATCCATGAAAAATCGGTGCGGGAGATGTTCAATTTCGGCAGAAATCACAATTTTTCAGAAAGAGCCGGCAAACAACTTTATTACAAGGTTCCCATGCAGTGGTGGATATTAAATCTGGACGACGGGTTTAAAGAGGAAGTCCGCACCAAATATGTCAGGCTGGAAAATATTGCTTCCATCCCCATGCTGGCGCTGTGGGAAGGAATTGTCGCCGTTCCCTGGGACGGCCCCCCGATTGACGGAAGGGGGCTTGCATCGGTTATTTTCCAGTCTTCTGCAAATACGGCGCTGACAGTACGCTCACGATATTCGGACAGGAACTATTTCATGATCTCGAAAAACTTTTGCAGCCTGAGTTCCAGGCTGGGATATCATTTTTCTATTCTGGAGGCACTGGTGAGTGACAGACCGGGTGAAAACTATATCAGTTTCCAGTTCAAAGGCGGCGCGGCAGATTATCAGCGGAAGCTCGCAAGGGTTCATTTTATCGGGAGCATACTGGAGGATCATGGCTTCAGGATAGAAAAAAAGGAAGATACGCTTATTGCCCGCACAGAAGGGCATAAAACGGATTTCATGAATGAACGCCTTAAAATACTCGGCTACCTCTCCATCCACACCCGCCAGCTTGATATGATCATGGCAAATCAGGCCAAAGTAAACTATTATCGGGCCAAGATTGACAGAGATATTCGTGAGAAATTGATGATTGATGATTGATAAATCCGTTATAATCAGTAGATGGAAAATGCCCTGAACACGCTCCCGGCGGCTTCGGCGTGAGACTTCGGCGTGAGCTCAGTCGAACGCTCAGTCGAACGATTGCTAAATCTGCCGGAAATGCTTGAGATTTGTCAATCCCAAGCAAACATTTTCCTAAAAAGAAAAAATAAGATGCCTGGCTTTAACTGTAGGGTGGGTGGAGCGAAGCGTAACCCACCATCGTATTATTCGCCAATAAAAATGGTGGGTTCCGCTGTCGCTCCGCCCACCCTGCATTTTTTACATTTTCCGGAATCGGGTATTGAAACAGGATATCACTCTAAAAAGAAAAAATAAGATGCCTGGCTTTAACTGTAGGGTGGGTGGAGCGAAGCGTAACCCACCATCGTATTATTCGCCAATAAAAATGGTGGGTTCCGCTGTCGCTCCACCCACCCTGCATTTTTTACATTTTCCGGATATTGAAACAGGAGATCACTCTCGTTTCAGCTAACTCTGAAGGAAACTGCCTCTGAGGGAAATTTGTGCCGGAAAAAAGTTGTTGAAATCCGGCCACGTTCATGTTATTTAGTCAGAGAAATTCGGGAAAGAATCAGAAAAGTCTTTTCCGGTCGGACAAATCGGCAACAACGCTCTGAAACCATTAATTATATTGACAACTATCCGATATTATTCAATATAAAATTAACAAAAGTTCGTTTTTATTAAGCGGATGACCAGAGTCAGGGAGAGGAATTATGTATAAATCTGTCTTGTCGTTGATCCTGTTTTATAGTTTTATTTGTCTTATTCCATTAAATCCAAACCTTGCTCAAGCCCAGCTTTCATGGGAACAGATCAATGAGAGCGGTTTCGGATTTTCAAACAAACGCGCTTCGGATATGGCGGTTTTCAATAGCAATCTGTATGTCGGGACACTTGCCGACAACCAGGCCGGCGACATCAGCGGCGCGCAGGTATGGCGTTATGATGATTCCAAACAATGGACCCAGGTAAACGAAGACGGGTTCGGGGCAACCGCCAACATGGCAATACAGGGTATGATAGTGTTCCAAGATGCCATGTATGTGGGTACGACCAACAACAGTGCAGGCTGTGAAGTGTGGCGATACTCCGATGACACCTGGACAAAAGTCAATGAGAGTGGGTTTGGTGAGGGCGCCATGGTCGCAAGAATTTTTGCGGTACTTGACGAATCGCTGTATGTCGGCGTGAGGAACGACACCGGCGGTGCCGATGAAAACGATCATGAAAACATGACAGGATCCCAGGTTTGGCGTTACAGCGGCAGCGGTACCGGCTGGACCAAGGTCAGTGAAGACGGATTCGGAAACATACCATCTGGGTACAACAGGTCAGTTGAGAGTATGGCTGTCTTAAACGGAGAGCTTTACGCGGGGACATGGAACGACGATGACGGTTGCCAGGTCTGGCGCTACGATGGCGGTACCGACTGGACCAAGATCAATGAAAACGGTTTCGGCAAAGCACCGTTTGAAGGACTCAGTGTGGCTTTGGCTTTGGAGATATTTGATGAGCATCTGTATGTAGGAACGAGAAACGACGACGACGGTGCCGAGGTGTGGCGCTATGACGGCGGTTCTGACTGGACCCAGATCAACAAAGATGGTTTCGGAACTGTTGCAAGCCAGGCAGTCTGGGACATGACTGAGTATGATGGCAAACTTTGTGCAGGGACTTTCGGGGGGCAGGTGATGTGCTACGATGGCGATACCGACTGGACCCAGATCAATGAAACCGGGTTTGGGAGCAGTGCCAATAATATGGTAACCAGCATGACAGTTTTGAACGAACAGCTCATTGCCGGGACAGATAACACCACAGAATACTCCCAGGTGTGGAGTGCGCGGAGTGTCATCCAGCCCGGTGATATTGACTGTGACGGGATCGCGGACTTGGGTGATGCGATTCTGGCATTGAGGATTCTGTTGGGCATAAACGGCGATGACATTTGCATTGAAGCAGATATGGACGGAGGAAAAAAAATCGGGTTGGAAGATGTGATCTGGATTCTGCGAGAAATATCCCAAAATAAATGATTGTTATCAGTTTAAGATTTGAGAACGCTGATTTGCGACGTTATATTTTTTTTCAATGAGGCCGGTTATGAAAGCGAAAAGAGGAAAGCACTCCGGTTTCAGTGAGGCGGGCAGCCTTCCGATGCAGAAAAAATGAGGCTCCGGTTTTTCTGTATTTGATGATTCGGCTGTGGAAGAGATAACTTTTCGGGAAATTTCGGAGTATCCGGTTATCCGCTACGGAACTCCGAACGGCTTTTATATTGATATTATGACCCGCATCGGAGAAGTCGCAGTATATGATATGAAGTTGCCGAATATTTCGGAATACCAATAAACATTGCCACTCCCGAAACATTATTCAGGCTCAAAAAGGATACTGTACGTCATAAAGACAAAGCTGATGCTGTATTTCTGGAAGAGCTGATGCTATACATACCATCGGAACCCGTGACAAAATCAAACTGGTTTCCCTTCCGAGCCTGAAATCCGGAAAAAGGGGAAAAATAGTAAACCGCAGTGAAGCTGTCGAACCCAGGGTGCGGGATACCGGAGAAGGATTCCCAAAGAAAATTTGAAAATCAAAGGCGGCGCGGCAGATTACCAGCGGAAACTCGCAAGAGTTCATTTTATCGGGAGCATACTGGAGGAATATGGCTTCAGGATAGAAAAAAAAGCTGATTATAACGGATTTTGGGGAGGCACTTTCCTGTCCCGGAGGGACATCCGGGAATAGCCCGGCAATTCATTGCCGGGCTGCGCAGCCTGTCGGAGAGTCCCGCAGGGACGACTGATTCAGTCGTCCCTGCGGGACTCCGGGAGATGTTCATGTCTCTTACCCGGCAATGAATTGCCGGGCTATTTTCAGATGTCCCTCCGGGACAAAAAATACCATCCCCAAAATCCGTTATAATCAGAAAAAAAGGAAGATACGCTTATAGCCAGCATAGAAGGGCATAAAACGGATTTCATGAATGAACGCCTTAAAATACTCGGCTACCTCTCCATCCACACCCGCCAGCTTGATATGATCATGGCAAATCAGGCCAAAGTAAACTATTATCGGACAAAAATTGACAGGGATATTCGTGAGGTTGTCTTAAAGAACTGAGAGCTTCTCAAGTTCGGCAGCCGGTGACAGTCATCACGCATCCGTCTGATATCCCCCTGTCTGCACATTCCCTTTTGTTCAACTCGTTTTCCCTTGCTCGGCTCAGATTGACAAATCCGATGACGCCCGATTTGTAAATCAGGCGGGAGCGTAACTTCAAATCTTTACACCCTGTAAAAAAAACCGACATATTTTTTTTCTGATAAAGTTCCGCTGATTTATTTTTCCCTCAGAATCCACTTTTATTTTTAATATGTTATCCGAAAATTTTCTTTATTCGGCCTCTTGGCATAAGCTTTGCTTTATAATTTTCGGACGCGTGGATATTTGTCCGAAGAACTATATAAAGATAATAAAGATAAGCGGAGCGATTTTTTTAAACACCGCAGATGCAAAAGTCCGCTTCGCTTATCTTTTGCACTCCTTCTTTTCCATAGGAGTTCGTGCGTACTGATTCGGGAGAAAAGAAAAATGACCGGAAAATCTGTTACAAAAACCTCCATGTATTTAAGCCTTCAAAGAAAGATGATTTGGATTACCCTTATCGTCTCTGTTGCGCCGCTTGTCATTCTCGGGCTGACGATTTATTACCAGTTCAGCCGAATGTATGAGGAAAAAATTGAAGAGCAGATAAGATACCGGGCAGGTGCTCATGCAAAAGCGGTTGATCTGTTTCTAAAGGAGCGCACAGCTATTTTAGGAGCAATAGCAGATACCCACAATTATGAAGACATGGTCAACGAAAATAGTCTTTCCCGCATATTCAGAGTTATGAATGCAAGGGAAGGAGCATTTGTTGACCTGGGTGTTATTGATAACGCAGGAGAACAGAAAGCATACGTCGGTGCCTATGATCTTAAAGGGCTTAACTATTATAAACAGCCCTGGTTTGCCGAAGTGATGGGCAAAGGGATATATATCAGTGATGTTTATATGGGCTATCGCCAACTGCCCCACTTTATCATTGCGGTCCGCCGCCATGAGAATCGGAGAAGCTGGATACTCAGGGCGACCATTGATCCGGGTATTTTCGGCGGATTTGTACGGTCTGCCCAGATGGGAAAATCAGGAGACGCCTACATTCTCAACAAAGAAGGGCTGTTTCAAACAGGCCCCCGGTTTAAGGGGAATATATTATCCCAGTCAAGTTTGAATACAACCCAGTTTGGCGGGGGCACAACAATTATCGAACTGAAAGATGAAGAGGGACGCAGAACTCTTTATGCCGGAAGCCGCTTAAAAAATGACAAATGGCTTCTCATCATCAGCCAGGGAATTGCAGAGGAGATGAGCGGATTATTTACCACCCGCAACGTGGAAATTTTAATTATTCTCATCGGGCTTGTGATCATCATTTTTACAAGCGCGTTCACTACCAGACTTGCCATTGATCAGTTAAAAGCTAATGACGAGAAAATGGATGAACTCAATGCACATCTGATTCAATCTGATAAGCTGGCGGCCTTAGGTAAAATGGCGGCAGGTCTGGCTCATGAAATCAATAATCCCCTGGCTGTGATTCTTCAGAAAACCGGCTGGATGGAAGATCTGCTCACCGAAGAAGAGTTCCAGGAGAGCGAGAATTTTACAGAATACAAAACTTCCCTCGAAAAGATTGAGAAGCATGTGGAACGGGCCCGGAAAGTCATACACAACATGCTTGGTTATGCCCGGAAGATGGAACCGCGTCTGGAGGATGTGGATATTAATGAAACCCTGAAACAGACCATCGCTTTACTGGAAAACTACGCGCAGATTAACAACATAGAAATTCGAACCGAATTTTCCGCTGAACTGCCCGTTATTGCCAGTGATCAGCCACAGCTCCAGCAGGTATTTCTTAATCTGATATCAAATGCAATTGACGCTATAGAGAAAGACGGACACATTGAAGTAAAAACCGGCACCGCGGGTTCAATAATAGATATTACAATCACCGACAACGGTCCGGGTATGTCTGAAGATCACCAGAAAAGGGTTTTCGATCCCTTTTTCACGACAAAGGAGACAGGGAAGGGCACTGGACTCGGGCTCTGGATCAGCTATGATATTATGGAAAAAATGGGAGGATCTGTCAGTTTGCACAGTCAGATGGGACAAGGCACAACTTTTACTGTAAGCATTCCGATAGTTGTTCCCGAAAAGAAATAAATCCGTTGTCAGTGATCAGTTGTCCGTTGCAGCGGACAACTGACCACTGACCACCCAAAGGAGGCTCACATGACATTTTTTTTCAATGTATTAGTCGTAGATGATGAGGAAGATTTTCTGGATACGCTGGTGAAGCGATTGAAGCGGAGGAAAATCAATGCAAGCGGTGTCAAAAGCGGAGAGGAAGCCCTGGAACTGATGAAGGAAAACCTTTTTGATGTGGTTATCCTGGATATCAAAATGCCCGGGGGTATGGACGGCATCGAGGTTCTGAGGGAAACCAGAAAAACGTACCCGCTTACCGAAGTGCTTCTCCTTACCGGACATGCTTCGTTAGAGACAAGTATTGAGGGGATGAAGCTGGGGGCTTTCGATTATCTCCTTAAGCCCGTAAAGCTGGAAGACCTTCTTCCGAAGCTGGAAAAAGCTTTTGAAAGAAAAGATGAACAAGATCAGAGGATAAGAAAAGCTGAAATCAAAAGAGCAATCCGATATTCATGAAAAGTCAGTTGCCAATTGTCCGTTGTCCGTTGCAACTGACTACTGACAACTGACCAATAAGGAGAAAAAAATGTTTTTTAAAACCAAAGGGTTTCAAATCTGCCTTGCAATTGCACTCGGTGTTATCGTTCTCATCCTGCCAAGACCGGAAGGAACCATGTTCAAGATAACCGGCGATGACAGCCGGACATTATTTCAGAGTGTTCAACAGCATTTTACACTTGTCCCGGATGAAAAAGAGGGTGTAAAAGCGTATGTCCTGGAAGCAAAAACCCCCGGCACTCCAGAGGCGACCATGAAATTCCTTGAAAGCAAGGCTGCTGAATTAAAACTAACTGACATTCAGGCAGACTATGTCAACGGTCTTTCTCCCAAGGCCAAACGATTTTTGGCAGTTCTTGCGGTACTGATTTTTCTTTTTGTCGCAGAACCCATCCCCCTTGAAATCACGGCGATCTGTATCGGGGTCGCGCTGGTCGCCATGGGGATTACCGATGTAAAAAACGCATGGGCACCGTATATGCATCCGGTAGTTGTTTTTATTATGTGCTGTTTAATTTTTGCCATTTCCATGGATAAAGCAGGGCTTACAAAGCGGTTCGGATATTTTATCATCAGGAAAGCAGGAAGGAGCGTTACCCGGTTTACCTTTATTATTTCCATCGGACTGGGGATATCCTCATCTTTTATGCACGACGCCGCAGCCTGCGCCATCGGTATTGCCACCATGCTTCCCCTGATGCGGGCAGTGGGCATTGAACCAAATACCGATACGGCAAAATTTATGATGCTCTCGCTTGCCTTTGCCTGTTCCTGCGGGGGGATGGGAACACTGGTGGGGGGAGGACGCTGCATGGTTTCTGCTGCTTTTCTCAAGGAATTTACCGGGATAGAGATCACCTTCCTGGAGTGGATAAAATTCGCCATGCCGGCAGCGATTCTTACTGTCCCTGCCGCGGTTCTGGTTGTTTATTTTGTCTATCGTCCCGATCCCAAGTTCAAACTGCCTGAATTCGATGAAGCCCTTGGTCCGTGGACAGCTTTGGAAAAAAAGACCCTCATCATCATCGGACTTTCATTTCTTTTATGGTTGACAAAAAGCTTTCACGGACTTCATTATTCTGTAACAGGAATGCTGGGCGTTACCGCTCTGATTCTTGCCGGGGTCCTGAAATGGGATGATGTTAATGATAATCTGGAGTGGGGAACTGCCTTGTTTATTTTTGGCGGCGGTATTTCCCTAGGACTGGCTATGGGCTATTCCGGTGCAGCCGGTTATTTTGCCAACCTTTTCTTCCCACTTGTCCAGGGAGGCGGATGGATGCTGCTTTTTGTGGGAATCGGCGTTTTCGGAGCACTGGTTACAAACGCGATGGCCAATGTGGCGGCAGCAGCCCTGATCCTGCCGATTGTGATTCCCATGGCCCAGTTGGAAGGCGTTGATCCCAGGGTACTTGCCCTGTGCCTCGGAATGGCAACGTCCTTTGCTATGCTTTTGGTTATCGGCTGTCCGCCCAATGCCATTGCTTACAGCTATCGGTATTTCAAAGCATCGGACCTTACAAAAGTCGGCGCGGTTGCAATGCCGGTTTTATTGATTATTCTCATATTGGTGGCTTCCACCTGGTGGAAGGTATTGGGGCTGGTTTAAGATGGAAAATATACGTGTCCTCCTTGTTGATGATGAAGAAAATTTTCGGGATGTAATGGCAAGACGCCTGGGGAAAAGAGGTGTCATCCCCGGAAAGGCGGAAAGCGGGGAAAAGTGCCTGTCTGTTCTTGAAAAGGAACCTGCGGATGTGGTTGTGCTGGATGTTAAAATGCCGGGCATGGACGGGCTTGAGGTTCTTCGTCATCTCAGGGAAAAACATCCGGGAACGGAAGTCATCCTCCTGACCGGCCACGCAACAACTTCAGACGGGGTTCAAGGCATCAAGTCAGGCGCGTTTGACTATCTGACCAAACCCGTTGAATTCGAACATCTGCTGGGCAAAATAAAGCAAGCGTGGGAAAAGACCCAGTGGCTGAAAGAGAAGCAAAGGGAAACGGAATTCAGAGAGAAGATGGCGAAACAAATGATTGTTACGGAAAGACTTGCTTCTCTGGGGACACTGGCGACCGGTGTGGCGCATGAGATCAATAATCCGTTGGCAATTATCGCTGAAGCTGCGGGATGGATGGGGCTTCTCCTGAAAAAAGAAGAACTCTCGGGGATGCCCCGGAAGACGGATTTTGAAAATGCATTGAAAAAAATCGAAAGCAGTGTTGAAAGAGCCAAGCGAATCACTCATCAGCTACTTGATTTTGTACAAAAAGATAATTCTGTCCTTTCCGAAGTAGATATTAAAGAACTGGTGGAGGGATCGCTTCGGCTGCTCAATCGGGAGATATTGAACAAAGATGTTGAAATTATACAGAAAATAAAACATGGTGTCGGAAGTATACGGAGCGATTCTTATCAGTTAAGACAAGTGTTGATTAATCTTTTAACCAATGCTATACATGCCATCGGAACCTGCGGCAAAATCACCATCAGTTGCAAATCAGTTTCCCTTCCTTCCGGGCCTGAAATCCGGGAAAAGAGGGAAAAAGTAAGCAGCGTTGAAGCTGTTGAACTCAGGGTTCAGGATACCGGAGAAGGGGTTCCCAAAGAAAATCTGAAAAAAATATTCGACCCTTTTTTCAGTACAAAAATTCCCGGCAAAGGCACAGGACTTGGCTTATTTGTCACCAGCGGCATCATTGACAAACTCGGAGGAAACATTGAAGTGGAAAGCCAGGTGGGGCAGGGCGCTGTTTTTTGTATTACCCTGCCCCGGTATCATAAGATCGAACAACAACCTGAAAATAATAGCAGATCAGGGTTTCTGGAAAAAATAGGGTTTTCTGTGAATAAATTCGGAGCGCGGTAAAGGAGAAAATATCATGATTAAAATACCGATCAGGGTTTTGATCGTAGATGATGAAAAAGATTTCGTGGAAATGCTTTCCCTGAGACTGAATGAAATGGGAGAAAAAGTAACACCTGCTTACAGCGGTAAAGAATGTCTTGAAATACTGGAGGAAGATAACACTGATGTGGTCATCCTGGATATCAGGATGCCGGGGATGGGTGGCATTGAAGTCCTGAGAGAGATAAAAAAACGGTTTCCTTTGGTTGAAGTCATCATGCTTACAGGGCACGGGACCACGGAGACCGCTGTGGAGGGAATGAAACTCGGGGCCTTTGATTATCTCCTGAAACCGGCTGATTTTCAAGGCCTCGTGGAAAAACTGGAAGGGGCAATAAAGCGGAAGGATGATCAGGAAGAGCGGATCAGAAAGGCGGAAGAAAAACTGCTCGTGAGAAAAAGCGGCGGGGTTTTCTGAATCAGGATATACTTAAATGTTGCCCGAAATTTTAATCCTAATCTGTAAACCCTTGTCTGGCAGGCGTTTACCGATTCGCCATCTTATAAGAACCGATTTTAATTTGTTTTTATAACCATTCGGATCTGCTATTTTT
>JAUCGG010000194.1:9210-11085 GCA_030378015.1 Desulfococcaceae bacterium HSG8 | reverse complement strand
ACCGATATGTTCAGACTCATCTGAAATTGCTTACCGGCATGAGACCTGGCAGGTTTCGGAATCTCGCAGAGGGATATATGAAGCATGATGATATGATGAAACTGGCACTGGCACAGGCTGAAAAAGCCGCTCAAAGAGGGGAAGTTCCTGTCGGAGCCGTGCTTGTCGATGAAACAGGGAATATTCTTTCAGCAGATCACAACCGTCCCATCAGCCTCTCTGATCCTACAGCACATGCCGAAATACTGGCTATACGAAAATCTGCACATAAAATAAGAAATTACAGACTGTTAAATACAACACTTTATGTGACAATCGAGCCTTGCATGATGTGCATGGGAGCGATTATTCATGCAAGGGTGTCACAGGTTGTTTTTGGTGCAAGAGATCTTAAATGGGGGGCAGCAGGCTCCATGTATGATTTCCCGAATGACAGTCGTTTAAATCATTGTCCGGAAATCATGCAAGGGGTATGTGAGGACGCGTGCAGAGCCATGATTCAGAATTTTTTTCGCTCAAAACGGAAATCCGTTGAAAGAAATCAGATCATGACTTACAATCAGTAATAAACTAATCAGACCTGCGAGGTTTCGGAAACCTTACAGGTCTTCGTGATCATTGCACGAATAACTCTGGAACAATATAAGGAGGTTTGAATCATGTCGTCACCACGTTCGGAATTCATTTCAGGCGTGAAAGCCATCGCACCGATTCTGCTCGGTGTTGTGCCATTTGCAACAATTTCAGGGGTTACAGCAGTGGAAACAGGTATGTCCGAAATAGCAGCTTTGGGTATGTCTTTTATTATTTTTGCCGGGGCTGCGCAGTTGGCAGTTGTCCAACTGATCGGCGATTATGCGCCTGCGATGATTATTATACTTACCGCGCTGATCATCAATCTGAGGTTTGCGATGTACAGTGCATCTGTTGCTCCTCATTTTAAACAATTACCTCTGAAATGGAAAGCATTGCTTTCCTATTTGCTTACAGACCAGGCTTATGCTGTATCTGTTGTCCGTTTTAACGATAATCCCGTATCTCAGGATAAGCACTGGTTTTTTCTCGGGGCTGCGTCGGCGCTATGGGGAACATGGCAGGCAGGTACTATCACCGGTATCTTTCTCGGAACCCGGATCCCTGAGAGCTGGTCTCTTGACTTTGCCATACCTCTGACCTTTACCGCACTTACTGTACCGGCAATTAAAGGGCAGGCTCCTGTTACGGCCGCAATTGCAGCCGGGATGGCATCTGTTATTTTTATTGATCTGCCATACAATCTGAATATTATTTTTGCTGCAATCGTCGGTATCACAGCAGGACTGCTTACGGAGTCGCGGAATACAGGAGGGGAAAATAATAATGAGTGAAAATCTGCTTTTTCTGATAATCATTGCAATCGGTGTTATCACTTACGCTACACGTTCATCTTTCATCATGATAGCAGGAAGCACAGATAAGTTCCCGTATTTTCAAAAAGCATTGCGCTTTGTACCCGTGACAGTTCTTCCTGCCCTGATTATGCCTGCATTGTTCTGTCATAACGGGATACCTGATATTTCTATCGGAAATGAAAGGCTTGTTGCCGGTATTTTGGCAATAGTGATTGCAATGTATAAGAAGAATGTATTATTAACGCTGTGTGCAGGTATGGGGTCACTTTGGATTTTGCAGGCAATATAGCCTGGGCTGAACAGCCCTCCCGCATTTTACTGACGAAAAACCGAAAGGTAATATCTTGAAGAAAAGGAAAAAAGCACGCAACAGATTTGACATCCGCCATAAAGAAACCCTGACACTGTTTCTGAAAGAATATTTCGAGTTATTCTTTCCCGATCTTGCAGAAATCATGGAGTTCGAAACTGCCGTATTTCTGGC
>JAUCGG010000194.1:0-9111 GCA_030378015.1 Desulfococcaceae bacterium HSG8 | reverse complement strand
ATCGGAGGGACGGAAACGGGCAACGCTTTTTTCGCTGATCCAGGAGAGTATCAGGCTTGACAGGGAAGAAGAAAAACAGTTTCAGGAGCTGGTGCAGACCAATCCGATTTATCAGGAGGTAAAAATGTTACAGTCTGTTAAAGAAGTAGGTATTGAGGAAGGTATTGAAAAAGGTATTGAAAAAGGTATTGAAAAAGGCCGGAATGAAGCTTTGGAAGAAACCGCTAAAAAAATGCTGAGTTCCGGGGGGCTTACGGAGGAGCAGATTGCTCAGTTTACCGGGCTGGAGACCGGGAAGATAAAAGAACTGGCGAAATATCTGGTAGCCGAAAGACAGATCCATTAGCATCCGTCAGTATTTCGCTTCTTTCCTGTTCCAGATTGACAATAAATTTTAGCTGTTGGCCGCGGCTCGGATTTGTCAATCCGAGTACAAATAAAGGGACGAGTTTGCAAGTTGCTGTACTATCGAATGAAGTGTGCCTGATTTTATACGAAAGTCAGGATCCGAATAACAGCAGATCCTCGTTCACGGGAACAACAGCCCGGGGCTTTCATTCGCTTGTAAACCTCAGATAATGAGGTTCCCGGGATGAAAGAGGTTCTGTGCGATTCCGTTGACTTCCATCTGCTGGGGATTCAAAAATTCATTTTAAAGGAGAGTCTTGTGTCAAATATTGTCATTATCGGAACCCAATGGGGAGACGAAGGTAAAGGTAAAATTGTAGATCTTCTGGCAGAATTTGCCGATGCAGTTGTACGGTTCCAAGGGGGAAATAATGCCGGCCATACAATGGTCGTGGATGGGGAGCAATTTATCAGCCATCTGGTGCCTTCGGGCATTCTGCAGAATAAAACCTGCTATATAGGAAATGGGATGGTGGTTGATCCCGAGGTTCTGCTGGAAGAAATAGACTACCTGCTCACCAAAGGCATAGCCGCGGGGCCGGATCAGCTCAGGATCAGTGAGAGAGCGCATCTGATCATGCCCTATCATAAGGCTATCGACCATGCCAGGGAAAAAATGAAGGGAGATAAAAAGATCGGAACCACGGGGCGCGGAATCGGCCCCTGCTATGAAGACAAGGCAAACCGCAGGGGAATGCGATTTGTCGAACTGCTTGATCCGGATATCTTCAGCGAAAGCATAAAAAGCATCTTGGATGAAAAGAATTTTTACCTTAAAAATTACTTTTCATCCGAGCCGTCTGACCCTGACCAGATTATCAAGCAATACAGTAAGTACGCGGAGCGGCTTGCTCCGTATGTGACAAACATTTCCGTGGAACTCCATCAGGCCATGGGTTCGGGCCAGCAGATTCTCTTTGAAGGCGCGCAGGGAACCCATCTGGATATTGATCACGGGACCTATCCGTATGTCACATCGTCCAATACCGTTTCAGGAAACGCGTGCGCGGGTGCAGGTGTGGGACCCGTAGCACTCACAGATATCATCGGTATTGTAAAGGCATATACCACACGCGTGGGTCGGGGGCCTTTTCCTTCGGAGCTTTTTGATGATACCGGTGACAGAATTCAGAAAAAAGGCGCGGAATTCGGTGCGACAACCGGCAGAAGACGCCGGTGCGGATGGCTTGATACGGTCATCCTGCGGAATGCCGTCCGTCTGAACAGCCTGACCGGATTTGTCATCACAAAGCTGGATGTACTGGGCGGGTTCGAGACCCTCAATATCTGTACAGCATACGAATATGAGGGTAATATCCTGCATGATTTCCCTGCAAATCTCAATATTCTTGCAAAATGCAGCCCGGTATATGAGTCCCTGCCCGGATGGTCCGAGGATATTTCAGGCATACGGAAAATGGAACATCTGCCTGAGAATACAAAGAAATATATCAGCCGCATTGAGGAACTTATCGGAGTTCCTGTGTGTATCGTATCAGTGGGGCCGGGGAGAGATGAAACGATTATTGTGAAGAACCCGTTTGTCTCTGGTTAAGGATTCCAGGTCGGAGTTCTGAAAAGCCTTTCACACCGAAAAGGACTCTTCGGCACTGGTTCAGTTCAATGGGATTTTTCAGGAAAATTGCCCGGATTTGCCTAAAAAAAACGGCCAGTTGCCGTATTTTCGGTGTGCATATCTGACAGGCTGATTTCCCATTGAACTGAACCAGTGCCCTCTTACCGATCTCATAATAAACTGTGTAGGGAAATCTTTTCACTGCCGTTACCAACGACGCATGTCAGTAGTCGGAACTGGTCCGACCTAATTCTGTCACAAATACTTTCTGCAAAATGTCAAAACGGAAATCTTTGACCAGTTCAGCCAGGGTGCTGGCCAGAAGTTCGTCTTTTTCCCTGATCTGATGAATAACTGTGTCTGTGGCATCAGGATCATTTTCTATCACCGCGTCTTCCAGATGGTCAAGCAAATCAACCGGCAGGGCGATCAGTCTGTCATGAGTGAGTACGTCCATGTCAGCGATCTGATCTGCCTCAGGGGCTGTTTCCACAGCATCTTCATACGCATACTGCACCCCCAGATGATTCCGTATCATTTCATATATCTCCGAGTCCTTAAACGGCTTGCGCACAAAATCATCACATCCTGCGGACAACACGACAGAGCGTTCCTCTTCAAATACGCTGGCTGTCACGGCAATGATTACCGTGGCATTGCCCTTTGTCTCAGACTTTATCCTTTTAGTCGCTTCGTAACCGTCCATGACCGGCATTCGCATATCCATGCAGATCATGTGGGGTTCCCAGTTTTCCCATATTTCCAAAGCCTCCCTGCCGTTTTGGGCTTCCCTGAGTTTGAAACCGAGAGGCTTAAGCAGTCTGACAAGCAGCCGTCGGTTGCTTTCCCTGTCGTCAACAATCAGAATCCGGTACAGAGGCTGGTCAGGCTCTAAGGCGATGGCGCGTCTCTCCGGTTTCACGCCTTCGATCTCAGCGACTTCTGCCGCTTCTGCCCGGATCCCGAACCTGAAGACTGTTCCTCTGCCGAGCTCGCTTTCAACAGCGATATCTCCGCCCATCATCCGAATGAATTTCCGGCTGATTGCCAGTCCCAGTCCCGTCCCCTCATTTGATTTTCGTCCGCTTTCGGTTTGTACGAAAGTGTCGAAAAGGCTGTCCATCTCATCAGACGCTATGCCCGCACCAGTATCTGAAATTGAAAATCGAAGATTCTGTTCCTTTTCCCCCGAATTCATAACTTGCACTAAGATGCGGCCTTCCTTTGTGAACTTGATTGCGTTGCCGAGCAGATTCACAAGCACCTGACGCAATTTGCCATCATCTGTCCGTATATATTGCGGAACCTCGGCAGCACACTCAGAATGCAATGTCAGTCCCTTTTCCCTGACTTTCAGGTAAAACATATCTTCCAAATCATCCAGAAGACGATGCATATCGAAAACCTTTTCACTGAGAACTGTGCGCCCGGCCTCGATCTTCGACATTTCCAGCACATCGTTAATCAGGTTCAGCAGATTTTCCCCGCTGCGGCGGATTATTGCCAGATTTTCTTTTTCCTCGGACGGCATTGCCAGACTGCGATCCATCAACTGGGTAAATCCGAGAATCGCGTTCAGCGGGGTGCGGAGTTCGTGGCTCATGCTGGCAAGAAATTCGCTTTTGGCCCGATTGGCAACTTGCAATTCTTTGTTTGTTGATTGCAGTACTTCGTTTGCCCTGATTAGATCGCCAGTCTTTTCCCGCACCGAATCTTCAAGGTGATTCTTATGTTCTTCCAGGGCCTGCTGCGCCCGACATCGCTCATCAACCTCCTTTTCCAACTTCTCCATATTAGCGACCAGCTTGCCAGTCATATCATTGAATGAAGCTGAAACATCGCTCAGTTCATCGTCACTGCCAATGTCCAGCTTGTCCCTGTATGAGCCTGCGCTGACCTTTTTGGCTACCTCTGCCATAGTGATAAGAAAGCGGCCGACCAGCAGGTGGAACAACAGGAGAATAAACAGCGAGACCAGAAAGGTTTTGATTCCCTGGCTGATAAAAATAACCACCACCTTGCGAAGAAGCCGGTTGTAGATGACATCCAAATCAGCCAGCACATTCACCTTACCCAGGAACACTTTCTTCCCGCGATGAATATGGCTCAGTTCAAAAGAAGTCTTCAGAGTACGTTGTTCCCGATGAGTGCCCCGATGCTCTGATTTTTCGCCCAATTCATTGTCAACCTGCACATACAGAATGGTCGGCAAACGCATCATCCCATCCAACTGGAGATTCAATCCTGTTTTGTTATGCACCCAGACCGCGGTTGACAGAGTGTCCTGATAAATGATTTGTATTTCCAGGAGCTGACGATTAATAAAACTGATATCCCGCCGGTAGTCATATAACAACTGAATAATGGTGATGGTCAGGGTGATGACAGAACTGAACATCAGGATATAGATAGCAAAACGGCGCCCGATTCCTTTGGATCGGTAAGCGGACAATATGGATTTTATACTTGCTGGTTTACTATGCATCTGATACTTTTATAAAAATAAGATGATTTCCAGAAAAGAATATACCACGGAACGGAATACACGAAATACACGAAAAAAAAGAGCGTTCTTTCTTCATTTTCCGCTTCGCGGTTCCGCGTTCAGGCGGCTGCCGAAGGCGGAAGTGCGAACCGGAGTGCCAGCTGCCTTTGTGCTGATATGAAGGATGCCGGACAAAGAATATGATTCCGATAAGGGATTTCCCCAAAATTAATATACCCGGTATCTTGCTCTTAATCTTGCTCCTGCCTGATTATGATTAAGAGTAAAATTAAGATTAAGACAGACGAGGGCAGCGCGGGTAGATTATTTATTGGGAAATCCCTAATTTCGTGTCTTCCGTGTTTTTCGTGGTTAAAAATCTGTTTTGCAGTATGTTCTTTATTGGAAATCGCCTTCCAATAAAAACATACCAGATCAAAGTTTGCAGTTCCGCCTTCAGGCGGCATAACACCGCCTGAAGGCGGAACTACAAACTGCACTGGGTATATTCTTTTCCGAAAATCGCCTAAGTTGTGTACAGGACAAAAATTCGGAAATGGGCAGGAAACACGGCTTTTTTCCAAACGGGTCGCCCCCAACCGCAAGAAAAAGCCGGGTTTCTCTCCTCAAATCATTTTTTGTCCTGTACGATAAATGAGCTAATCCCTGAAACGCTTCAGCACAGTGTCAAAGATTCGCTGATGTGATCCGTCATCCTTCATCCGGCGAATCTCATCAGCAATTATCGGTACCAGGTTTCGATGTTTTTTGTGGAGATACAGATACCAATCGCCAGTCAGAAACGCCGGCTCCAAGACACGAATATTTTTAATACCAGAGTTCCTGGCATGCATCATACCGGTCATCCGTTCAATAATACCCAGGTCAATATGACCGTCAGCCAGCATGGCAAACAATTGCTCTCCCTCATCCACCAGGGTAACGGAGCGGGCGGTTTTGGTGTTCCACTCAATAATCTTCCATCCCTTAACGACCCCGACATCGTATGGTTTCAGGTCATCAGGGCCGGTCACCTTGAAATCAAGCTTCCGGGTGAAGATGACATGTTCGTACTGCATGAGCACTTCAGGGACCCGTACCAGGTTGGTGTATTTCTTATCCAGTCCGAAGATACGACAAACGTCGCCATCATCAATGCCTCTGTCAGCATTGGTCAGGGCACGCTCGGCAGGCAGATATTGGATATCAAATTTCCATCCCAGCCGCTTGAAAAGTTCTTTGTAAAAAAAATCCAGGACCCCCGATTTATCCGACGCTGTAATGGGAGCGGTGTATGAAGTGTTGAGTACCAAACTGGGTGCTGCCGCAATTGACATTTCAGTCAGAAATAAACAACAACTGGCGATGATAAACATTCTGTACAGCATACTTGTTCCTCCTCATATTTCGTATATCAGATTTTGTTAATAATAACCTCAACATAGTCAGGTAGGCAGGGCTGTTAGGTATTTCCCCCAAATTAATATACCCGGTATCTTACTCTTACTCTTGCTCCTGCCCTTACTCTTGCTCTTGTGCTCTTGCTCTTGCTCCTGCTGATAAAGAGCAAGAGCAAGATAAAGAGCAAGATTAAAATTAAGGTCAGATGGGTAGATTATTTATTGGGAAATCCCTTGGCAGTCCACATCCCCTACTGAACTCTCGCCGAAGCTCGCCGAAGGCCTGACCACAAAATCCGTCAGAATCACTAATCTTCCGAACGGTCGGTCATTATACAGCCCGATCCGCGGCATATTTCTTCTCAGCTTCATAATATTCGGGAAAACCGATTATTTCACGGAGGTGAGAGAATTCCGCCAGGGTTCGGGGAGACTCTTCCCTGCGGAGTGACGATAACGCGCTTTCCATAGCCCTGATCCCCGCCAGTATGAGTGTAAGCGGATAAGCCACGATTTTATAGCCGATTTCCCTCAATTCCGAAGGAGGGAGTACCGGCGTGACCCCCTGTTCAACCATGTTGGCCATTTTCGGCCCCGGCACACGACTGCAATAAGCACGCATTTCTTCTTCATTGCGAGGAGCTTCCAGGAAAGTGATATCCGCCCCTATCTCGGCAAACTTTTCTGCCCGGAAAATAGCCTCATTCAACCCCTCTGTTCCGTTAGCATCCGTGCGCGCCATGATGAGAATATCAGTCCCCGCGTCCCGCACATCAACAGCAGCCTTGATTCGGGCAAAGGCTTCTTCCCGGCTTACTGTCTGTTTTCCCCGGGTATGTCCGCAGCGCTTCGGCGAAACCTGATCTTCGATCATGATGCACGCAAACCCGGTCTGGGCATATCCTTTTACAGTGCGTTGTACATTCATCGCATTTCCGTATCCTGTATCGCCATCGCCGAATACAGGAAAGGATACTGCGTTGCAGATATTTCTTCCCTGATCAAGCATCTCAGCATAGGAAATCAGGCCCGTATCGGGCATACCGATACGTGAAGCAGAGACACCGAACCCCCCCATGAAAGTGGCTGGGAAACCTGCCCGTTCTATGAGTTTTGCAGAAATAGCGTCATAGCATCCGGGCACGGCCAGGATATCCTGTCCTGCAAGTAATTCTCTTAATTGATCCGCAGAATTCAATATTACCTCCCACTGTTGTTGTTTTTCAGAAATAGTTCACCCACGTTCCACGTTCCACGTTCCACGTTCCACGTTCCACGCATCACGTTTCACGTTTCACGCGTCAGATCTGATCCTGCTGTGACATTCCAAGCGATTCAGAAAAGGCAGTACGTCAAGAATTTCCCGATAATCGAAATCTGAAAGAGATATCCCGGCGTTATTGAAAGAACATGATTTGATACAATGCTTTTCATCTATACTTACAAACCAGTCTCCTGCCCCGCATCCCAGGAAAGTATCTTTCTGATTTTCCAAACGGTAGCAGGAACTGAGTTTGACATTGGGGACAGGAAACAACCGTGCCAATTGTCGTAATTCGTCCTCGGTCGGAATAAGAGCCGAGCCGAAACCGAAAGCCCTTCCAACTGGTCTTAAAGGAATAAGCAGAAAATCACTCACCCCCGTTTCCGCCAATTTTTCAGCCGCGATCAGCAAATCAGCAATTTCACCTTTACGGACCAATAAGTTTACCGCTGGAACACTTCCCCGGCGTTCAGCGGCTGTTTTAATTTCATTACGGATGAAGTCGGTCTCCCGATGATGATGCAGAGAGAGCCGGGGAAGAATCGTATGGGGAATCCTTGCCCAATCCACCGTCGGCACAGCGGAAGTTGTAAAAGAAATATCACAGCCGAAAGAACTCAGTTCGTTCAGGAGGTCATAAAAATCCGCCTTTGCAGGCCGGTCATTCCAAAGTATGGGTTCACCGCCGCCCAGCGTAACCGCAAAAACACCGTTCCGATCGCAGCTTTCAACCATTTTGACGACATTTTCAAGTTCCCATAGCGTTTCTCCATCCGGACCGCTCTCTGCGTAACAGAAATCGCAGTTTTTTTCACATCTCGAGGTCAGGGCAACAGAGATATGAACAGGTTTCCACAAAGCATTCGGGCGATGAGCAAGCCTGACGATATTGAGAGATTTTCGTGGAAAATAATACCAATCGCCGAACGGAAGATGCGCTGACCTCATTTTATGAAATACTGTTTTCTTCATGATCGTCAACCATCGCTGATCCTGCGGACCAGCCTGTCCGGGGAATCCCACAGCCACCAACTGAAAATATCGGTAAACTCATCAATCCTCATCCAGTCTTCACCTGTAATGAACTGGATGAAACCATCGGCGTCGGAACCGGATGTCATAAACTGCCTGATCATGGAAAACCGTGCGCCTAATTTCTCCATCATGTCCTCTTCGGGATCAAAAAACTCCCTATACAAATCAGATTCTATACGGTTTTCAATCCTACTGTAAATCAGCAGGGAGCCATCGGTATCTATATTTGACGGAACCGAGGTCGGTTCGTTAAAAAATGCCTCCAATTCAGGGCTGAAAAAGCTTAATTGTTCTGCCAGTTCCCCGACCGTATTCACGCGTTCCTGATCGAAGTAAATGCCGTTTTTCGGGCGGCAGGTTTCAGCCGATTCAAAAAACTCCGCTACAACTTTCTCTGGTTCGGGATCCCATCCGCTATCAAGCAATCCCGGTATTTCCAACCTGCAGCAGTCCGGATTTTCAATACCGACTTCAACAGGTGTTCCGTCAATACCGACACTTAAAATAACATGGTAAGCACCGGAATGATCCGACGGGGTTCCATGCCAGATCAGGATCCCCGGCTGCCGGACTATTTCTTTGTCTGTTGATTGAGATTTCATAAAGCCTCCTGATTATGAATGGTTTTCGGAGAGGTTTTCTCAGGCCCCCTGCGGGCGTGTTTATGTCCCCTATAAATTAAAGATTAAAGAGGAGTACAAAGCTTGCTTCGTGCCTATCCTAAACCGATATTCGCACAAAGCAAGCTTTGTACTCCTTTTTAGGAAAATTTTATTCACCCTGACATTATTTATATTTATGAAACAGAGTACTAACTTAAAGGTTGCCCGAAAATTTGTTTCTAAGCTGTAAATCATTGTCTGGTAAAGGTTCGGGAATCCTCGTTTATATAAGAGCCGATATTAATTGTTTTTTTGCATAAAAAATATAACATCTTGTAAAT
>JAUCGG010000193.1 GCA_030378015.1 Desulfococcaceae bacterium HSG8 | reverse complement strand
AGAGGTTCAGACCTTTTTGTTCCTAAAAAAATATACAAAAAGGATTTTTCAAAACTTCGGAATTTTGTTATGTGAATTAAAAACAGACCATGAAGCACACGAAAAGCTTGCTTTGTAAGTTTTTAATAAACTGCCTGACGAAACATAAATACCAAACACCAAATACTTACAAAGCAAGCTTTGCACTCCCCTGTATTGAATTCGTGTCATTCGTGATTAAAAATATAATCGGATATTAAAACAATGAGTTATTCTATTCTCGACAAGATCGGCAACACACCGCTTATTGAAATCCGGCGGCTGAATCCGAACCCTAAAGTAAAAATCCTGGCAAAACCGGAATACCTTAACCCGGGCGGTTCCATCAAGGACAGGGCGGCCCTTTTTATGATTGAGGCCGGGGAAAAATCCGGTGAGCTTACCCCTGACAAAACAGTTATTGAGGCCACGAGCGGAAATACCGGCATCGGTCTCGCGCTGATATGCGGGGTGAAAGGCTACAAACTCCTGCTGGCTATGTCTGAGTCAGCAAGCGTGGAGCGCCAGAAAATCATGAAGGCCCGGGGGGCTGATATTCTCCTGACCCCGGGACACCTGGGCACGGACGGCGCGATTGAAGAGGTTTACCGGCTGGCCCGTGAAAGTCCCGAAACCTATTTTATGACGGATCAGTTCAACAATGAAGCCAACTGGCAGGCCCACTGCTGTGGAACCGCCAGGGAAATATGGGAGCAGACAGGGGGGCAGGTCACTGCGGTGGTTGCGACCATGGGAACCACCGGAACATTAATGGGGGTTTCAAGGGGCCTGAAAGCCTATAATCCTGATATAAAGATTATCGGTGTGGAACCCTATCTCGGGCATAAGCTCCAGGGCCTCAAAAATATGAAGGAATCTTACTGCCCTGAAATTTATGATAAAGATCGTCTGGACAAGCTTGTCAATATTGATGATGAAGAGGCTTATGAAATGACCCGCCGCCTTGCAAAAGAGGAGGGCATGTTTGTGGGAATGAGTAGCGGCGCGGCCATGGTAATTGCCCAGAAAGAAGCAAGGGAAATGACCCACGGCACCTTGGTGGTGATCCTCCCGGACGGGGGTGAGCGGTATCTGAGCACCCCGCTTTTTACCGTAAGGGACAAGGTTGACATGAAACTGTTCAACACCCTGACCCGGACCAGGGAAACATTCGAGCCAATGCTCCCGGGCAAAGTTTCCGTATATTCATGCGGCCCCACAGCCCATGCAAAGCTTCATTCCGGGGAATGGCGCCGTTTTGTGTTTTCAGACCTCCTGTGCCGCTATCTTGAATACCGGGGATATTCTGTAAACCACATCATGAATATTACTGACTTTGATGATAAGACCATAAGCGGCTCTGAAAAACAAGGAATGGAATTATCAGAATTTACAGATAAGAATATCAAATCCTTCAAGAAAGATCTTGCAGAGCTGGGCATTCAGCCGGCCGCGGCTTATCCAAAGGCCAGCGAGCATCTGGATGATATGGTCAGTCTCGCGAAAAAGCTGGTGAAGAAAGGCTTTGCTTATGAAAAGCTCCGATCTCTGTATTTCGACATTTCACGCTTTGCCGAATACGGAAAGCTGTCCGGCATAGACCTCAATAAGATAAAGCTGGGGGCGACTGTTGATCTGGATGAATATGAAAAGGATAATCCCAGGGATTTCACATTGTTCAAAAGATCCCGGCTTTCGGAACTGAAACGGGGGATATATGTAAGGACAGACTGGGGAAATGTCCGGCCATCATGGCATATCCAGTGTGCAGCCATCTCCATGAAATACCTGGGGGAAAGCTTTGATATTCACACCAGCGGCCGTGAGCTTATGTTTCCCCATCATGAAAACGAAATTGCCATTGCCGCGGCCCTGACCGGAAAGCCCCTGGCAGCATACTGGGTTCATTGTGACAGGGTGCTTGTTGACGGCAAAAAGGTGGATGAAAACGGAATCCGGGTGACTCTCCAGGATGTGGAGGCTATGGGATACTCCGGCAGGGCTATCCGATACTGGCTGCTTTCAACCCATTACAGGAAGCCGCTGATTTTTTCCAAGGACAGGCTGGACTGGGCCCGTAATTCCCTGAAAAGGCTGGATACCTGTATTCAAACCCTGCGGAATATCAGAGCGGGGCGCCCGTATCCCGAGTTGGATCAGTTGCTGTATGATATTAAACAGGGATTTATCCAGGCAATGGATGATGATCTGAATATATCCGCGGCCATGGCGTCGGTATTCAGAAATGTGAAAAAAATAAATATCCTGGCTTTGGAAGAGCGTATTGACCAGGAAGGTGCCGCAAAGATTACGGATGTATTCCGTAATATGGATTCTGTGCTGAAAATATTTGAATTCGGAAAAGAATCTTATGATCCTGAAATCCGGAATCTGATAAAAGAAAGGGAAAAGGCCAGATCAGAAAAGAACTGGGAGCTTGCGGACAAGATTCGTGATCAGTTGGTATCACAGGGGGTTACACTCAGAGACAGATGCGTGAAACGTGAAACGTGAAACGTGAAACGTGAAACGTGAAACGTGAAACGTGAAACGTGATGCGTGATGCGTGAAACGTGATACGTGATACGTGATACGTGATACGTGATACGTGATACGTGATACGTGATACGTGATACGTGATACGTGATACGTGATAGAATGTGGAAAGATATTCTTAACGGGCGCATTTACAAGTTGGGAGTCGCCCGCAGGGACTTGTGAAAATAAGCCCGGCAATTCATTGCCGGGTCGGATATGCATAATCTGAAGTCCCGTAGGGACGACCGAACTTGGACTCGGGGGCTTATCCCGGCAATGAATTGCCGGGCTGTTTTCAGCAGTCCCAACTTATACATATGCCCATTCTTAACTTAACCTGAAAGGAAAAAAATGAAACCGATATATTTTCCATTTACATATATTTCCGAACCTGTTGCAGAAATCCTGGCTTCGTGCTTCAGGCAAACGGTTATATATCAGCCTTCATCCCGAAAAATACCTGACATCATGCGGAAATGGGAAGATGCGGGAATCATTGACATACGCGTCCCTGTAACCGGGGATGAAGAAAAACTGGATGCAATTATAAGGGATTACAGGAATTGGGCAAATCTTCACCAGGGAAACGATCTCTCCCTTTTCAAAATCCGGGCCGGGGCAGTTCCTTTTTTTGAGGAAATGCCGTCCCAGATTCGGGATGATATCAGGAGAGGCGGGGAAACAAAAGCCTCCCCGGAAAAGCCTGACCCGCTTTTTAATGCCAGGATATTTCTCTGCATTGCCCAGGAATTTGATATGCAGAACCGGGAGATAAATAATGATCTTGCATCGTTTGAAAAAATGGAGCAGGAGCTGATGAAAAATCTGAAAGGAGAGGATTTGCAATCCGGGATTCAACATTCGGATTTGGGATTTCCGGCAGATGATCCGGGGAATTATATGCCGGAAGAACGCCTGAAAGCCTGGGGATATTTAATGGGGCATGACCTTGAAAAATCAGATATTTTTGTCACCGCCAGCCGGTCTGTGTTTGAAAGCCTTACAGATAATGCTCCTGATCCCCTGAAAATCCTGCATACTGCTCCGATACCGGTATATAAAACAAAGGATGGCGAAAAACCGGACAAGCTCGGTATATGGCAGGATAATCTGATGGAACAGCTTGATATGTTTTTAAGAAATACCGGATCAGATGAGAGCCGTGTTGAAACATGGGACGGAGAAAGTGAGCGAAAAGTTTCCCTGACTTTTCATCTTATGCAGGAAGCGCCGGATGAATTTTTCAGCAGTTGCCCTGAGCAGGAAGTTTTCCTTAAAAGGAAAGAAAACAGCGGGGGCACACTCTTGGGACTTATTGAGTTCTGATATATAATTGTCTGATAGGATTGTGTTTCATAGCATATTGATGATTTTGATGAATATTAATTCTGAAAAAATCATAAGAAAGCTTGACTCGCTCTGGCAATTAGTATAAGGATTTTTTCCGATTGTTCAGTAATTTGTTATAAATTAATTATAATTGTTTAATTTTAATAAGAAAGGAAATTATCAGAATGGCTTATCCTGTTGTTGATGAAGCAAAATGCGTAGGGTGTGAAGAATGTGTGGATATCTGCCCTTGTGACGTTTTTGAAATGAAAAATGAAAAGTGTGTTGTGGAACGTTCCGAAGATTGTGAAGAATGTGAAAGCTGTGTTGAAACCTGTGAAGAAGGCGCAATCGAAATGGTTGAGGGTTGAGTAAATCACACAGATGCTCTCTTCCCCTGGTCTTTTGTCCTCACGATCAGGGGAAGTTATCCATTTCCCTATATCCTTACCCGATAAAATCTGTTTCGGCAAATTTCCCCTCATTTTTCCCATATTCTTTCCCGGTCATAATTAATTGACATATGACGGATTCCCTGGTAACTTTTGGAAATATCAGAATATAAGACCTCGAAAGTCTTATTTTATAATGATATCAAAATGTAGGGTGGGCAAGCCCCACCTACTACACCACTTTTTAAGTTCGTCCCCCCCTTTTTTAAAGGGGGCAGGGGGGATTTTATGTTACAAAAAAAGGGTGTTGCGGCAGAAATCCCCCCCGGCCCCCCTTTAAAAAAGGGGGGAGGAACTTACAAGTTAATGTACTACGTTACCATATTGCTCGGTTCGGATTGGCAAATCCGAACCCCGCACATGCGGGGGATTTGTCAATCCCCCGCGAGCAATAATTAGGGTGGCTCGCCGGGGATTGATCCCCGGGTTATAAAAAAGGTGGTGAAATGAAAATTCTCCACACATCGGACTGGCATCTGGGCAGGCGACTAGGGGATAAAAACAGGGCAAAAGAACATGATATGTTTCTAAGCTGGCTCGTCGGCCAGATCAGGGAAAAATATATTGATGTGCTGATCGTGGCCGGGGATATTTTTGATACCGGCTACCCTCCGAATTTTGCATTGAAACAGTATTATAATTTTCTCAGGCATATCCCGGATACGCCATGTCGGAATGTGGTTATCGTAGGCGGCAATCATGATGCGGTCTCTACATTGAATGCCCCGCGTGATTTACTTAAATATCTTAATATCTACGTTATAGGCGGGGCCGAAAAAGATATTGCCAGGGAGGCTATTGTCATGAAAAACGGAAACGGATCAGCCACAGGCATTGTCTGTGCGGTTCCGTTTTTAAGACCCCGCGATATTAGAAAGTCCGTTGCAGGAGAGACTTATGAACAAATAGAGAAGTCCGTTGCCGAGGGAATCTGCCGTCATTATCAGCATGTATGTGAACACGCCCTTACCTTAAAAAAAGAATTCGGTCAGCATTTGCCCATTATTGCAACTGGCCACCTTTTTGCCGCAGGATGTACAAAAACAAACAGCGTAAGAGATATTTATGTAGGAGATATGGGCCGGGTCGGTGCCGACATTTTCCCCCGGGAATTTGATTATGTTGCCTTGGGACATATTCATCAGGCCTTAAGAGTCAATAAACAGGAGCATGTTCGCTATTCAGGCGCGCCGCTTCCGCTGAGTTTCAGCGAAGCCGGGACTAAAAAGCTCGTCCTCGTGGCTGAATTTGATACAGGCGGTTTTACGGGCGTGCAATCCGTCGAAATTCCATGTTTTCGGAATCTTATCCGCTTTGAAGGGCATCTTGAAGATATTGAAATACAACTGAATTCCTGTGAAAAAAATTCGGACCGGTTAACCCCGTGGGGACAGGCCCTGGTGGAAACAGAATATCCTGATCCGACCATTCATGGCAAGGTGATGACCATGACCCGGGGAAAGCCCATAGAGATTCTTATGGTCAGAATCAGAAGTAATAACAAAGGAAAAAACAGTCCAGACATGAAAAACATCGAATACTTGGAGGATCTCTCTCCGGCACAGGTTTTTCTGAAAAAATGTGAGGCCGAGGGAATAGAGGGGGAGGGTAAGGAGTCGTTGTTCAGGACTTTCCAGGAGTTACTTTTGGAAATGTAGTAAGGATGTTTGACCTGAATGAAACTCAGTAGATCGAAAACTTCTGTAAACAGTGGATTCTGGGTTAAAGCTGTCATTCCGGAAACTTCCATGACCTTACGGCCACAACGAATGATGAAACCGCTGACCCTTTTCCTGCGGGAATATTTTGAATTATTCTTTCCTGATCTTGCAGAAAGAACGGACTTTGAAACAGCTATATTCTTGGACAAAGAACTGATAGCGCTGTTCGGAGAAGAACGGGAAAAAAATGATAAAGATCAGCAGAGAATAACAGATGCCCTGATCCTGAGATGATCTGTGCTTCGGTTCAGCAGCGGATCCAAATGAACCACTTCCCGCATGATAATGTCTTCGTAAATCGGCGGCAAAAACATACGCGGTGTTTTTACTCCCACCAGTCGCCCCAGCAATCTTTCAAACTCTGCTTCCAATGCTCTGATGCTGTTCTCCGATACTTTGTCTCTTTCCATATCAACAATGATGTCAACCCCGCAGTTCGGTCTGGGATTTTTACTTACGACTTCACCAAAGAAACGTATATTGCCAGCATCGAATCTTTTGGCAATCTCAGCCATCTCCTGGGCTTTTTCAAGGATGGATATTCGTCCGGTATCATTCTGATAAGCTCCTTGTCATGTTTTGTTAAGTTCTGTTATGTAGAACGATTTTTCAAATCGTTTTAATTTTAAACAATTTGAAAAATTGTTCTGCAGCCGGAAAAAGTGTAAACTATTTTTCAGCTTTTATAAAAGATGACGAACTTATTCGGGATTTGGTGCTTGGAATTCGGAATTTATTTGAAAATTGCCCAGCAGCCAGTCATTCCATAATAAAAGCCGGTGATCCGCCTCCCCTTGGCGATGTTCCCGAATTTTATTTCCAAGAAAATATCTGTTTGTAAAAAAATGATCCGCATTTTCGGGCCATGTAAGTTCGCCCTTTGCAAACCATCTGCCGACAGGTACGCCGAATCCTTTTTTAGAGCGATATATAATATTATGCGGAAGAACCGGTTCCAGTGCTTTTTTCAGGATATATTTGGTCTGCCCGTTGCGATATTTCCAATTATGCGGAATTCTCCGCACAAAATCCACCAGTTCCATATCCAGATAGGGAGCGCGTACTTCCAGGGAGTTCATCATGCTTGCGCGGTCCGCCTTGACAAGAATATCATCCTGTAAGTACAGTTTGGTATAAAACTGCAAGGTTCTGTCCACAATATTATCCTGTGAACAGCCCTCCCACTGCTCAATGGCTTCAGAATATATATCTTCAATATCAGCAGGTTCCTGGAAAAGTTCCTCCAGTTCCCCCGGTTCCGCGGGTCCGAGCCAGACAGGATTCCACAAATGTTTCGGGTAAGAAATACCTCTCAGTGTCTGCTTTATCTTGAAGTCCGGGCTGAGATTGCGATGCGAGACCGGCAGGAGGCTCATTGCCATCCGAATTCCCTGGTGCAGGGGGCGGGGAATCAGCATTTCATAGAGTTCAGCCAGCCGCAGGGCCCGAAATGGGTCATATCCTGCGAAAAGCTCGTCTCCCCCGTCTCCGCCAAGAGCCACGGTGACATGCTTCCTGGTTTCCCGGTTGAGCAGATAGGTGGGAAGCAGGGAACTGTCTCCCATGGGTTCATCAAGTTGAGCGATGATCCGGGGTAAAAGATTCCTGGCCCGCTCCATGGAAAGGATTTCAACATGATGCTCTGTTGCGAATATATCCGCTACTGCCCTGGCATACCGGGATTCGTCAAAGCTTGCCTCCTCAAAGCCGATGGAAAAAGTTTTCACTTTTTCCCCTCCCAGACTTAACGCGGCAAGTGCGGTTATGGAAGATGAATCAATGCCCCCGCTCAGGAAAACCCCTAGGGGCACATCAGACATAAGTCTGCGCTGTACAGCTTTCTGAAGCAGGTCCCGCAGTTGTTCCCCCCATTCTTCTTCGGGATTCCGGGGGAGGGATTCAAAAGGCTCCAGCACAAAATCCCAGTATTTCCAGATTCTGAGGGAGAAGCTGTTTATATCAAAAAGCAGATTGCAGCCCCCGGGGAGTTTATATATATCGGTATAAAGAGACCCGGGCGCGGGGATGTAGCCATAGGCAAAATATTTTTTCAGGCTCCTGGGAGAAACAGATGATTTTACAGCCGTGTGCTTTGTCAAAGCGGTCAGTTCTGACGCGAAGGCAAAGGTCCGGTTCTGAAGGGTATAAAAAAGCGGCTTTTTCCCAAAACGGTCCCGGCTTAAAAACAGGGTGTTTCTTATGCTGTCATAAATGGCAAATCCCCACATCCCATTGAGATGATTCGGAAGATCTGTTCCCCATTCCCGAAAACCGTGCAGCAATACCTCTGTATCCGAATGGTCGGACCGGAAAACATGCCCCCTTTTCTGGAGCGTGTCACGAAGTTCTGTATGGTTATAAATTTCCCCGTTAAAAACAACACACAGTACCCCGTCGGAGGACCACATGGGCTGCGCGCCGCCCTCGATATCTATAATGGAGAGACGCCTGTGCCCCAGGTAAACCGCTTTGGCCTGATCATGCCACAATCCTTCCGAGTCAGGCCCCCTGTGAAACATGGCGGCCGTCATCTTCTCAATATCCTTTACGTTTCCTTTTCCTGTAAAACCGCTTATCCCGCACATGGTAATTTGTCAGTTATCAGTTGCAATAGATTGTAATTTATGTAAAATATCCTTTACAAAGGGTGCTGATTTTGTAAAGGTGAGGATTTTTATGCTCTGGGTTATGTCTGCACAAATTGTGAGACAGGATTGTAAGCAACCAGCATTGCGATAAGGGGCGGTTCGGAATTCGATTTCTGAGAACACGCCCGCCGCCGTCCCCCTTGATTGACATGTTATTATTTTTTTCTCCGAATACTGCTCCGCCTTCGGCTTCACTCTGTCAGGCAGGACTTTCGTAAAAACGATCACACACCGGGTAACGACAGGCTCCGTAGTAATTATAATATTTCCGGAGCCTTGCATTCAATATTTTAAAAAAGCCTGTCATCTTCCGGTGTCTGTTTTTCTTACACCACTCGGAAAAAATTACCAAAAAACTATTCGGATAAAAGAAACTGTCCCAATTTTTCTTCATAAGACTGTGTTTTATAAAGCTCGGTCAGGGCAGTTTCATATTTTTTAAGGTACTTTCCCGCACTTTGCCTGGAAAACGGTGTGAACAGGCCGACAGGTGGCTCGGGAAGCTCCATAACCCGTAAATCCGCCCCGTAATTTCCTTCTTTCAGTTTGAATTTCAATGTGTAGGATTCCGGACTGTAACATGCATCTATACGATTTTTAAGAATCATTTCATAACTTTGGACGAATATGTCATCAGCACCCATAGGTATGGGTTGCAACCGTCTGTCCCGCATCATCGGCGAGCGGTATCCTTTGTCATAAAAGGTCATTTTCAGCGGCAGAATATCTTCGACGGATTTTACTTCCCGCAAAGAATGAGATTTTTTTATGGTAATGGCACTCCGCATGTAGAAGAACGGTTTTTCAGGATAAACAAACATCGCCTCTCTTTCGGTATTTTTGCCCATGGTCAGCGCCGCATCTACCTTTCCGTCTTTCAGATACCGTGTCAGTCGTGCCAGCGGCAGTTCGGTGAAAGTCACCTTTCCGACCCCCATCTGTCCGGCGATCAGTCGGAAATATTCAATGGCTGTTCCCCGAGCCTTGCCATGCTTGTCGGAATACGCATGGGGATTAAGTTCAAAAAATCCCATACGAAGAGATTCGGCTCCGGCCTGACCGATAATGCCCGATACGAGAAATACAATCAGAACCCCTCTGATAATAAAATAAATCATACTATCTCCTTAGTTGTTATTTCCTTAAAAAACGACATGTTAATTAAAAGACAAGGGCGACAAAAAAGAGCGATCCGTCCGGGACCCCGCAGCCTTGTCCGCTTCGACGATAAAACCAGCCTACTCTTTGTATTTTTAATATTGAAGTTTAACGCATTAATTTTTTCGGGAGTTCTTTTAATATCTCGCCTGCTTTTCTGTTTTCCACTCTTTCAGACATAAGTATTGCCAAAACTCCTGAACAGATACATATCATCAACAACAGCCATAAACTAACTTTGGCATTAAGTTTGATTAAACCAACCTTATATATCAATATCACGGAAGCCGAAATTATCCCTGTGATTATCAGAATGCTACCACCCATTCTTAAAATGTCTCTAGCCAAGGCTTCTGGAAAGCTTAAAGAATAAATTATAAATCCCCCTGCAAAACAGAAAATGTATAAAACCCACAGTGAAAACACAGAACCTTGCAAAATAGTTGTGCATCCAGCCAAAATCAATATCCCTCCGCATAGTGTTCCGAGTATGATCATTACGATTCCCAATTTTTTAAAAATGTCCATTTTTCCTCCTCATCCTACTGTTTTTAATCCCGTTTCCGCGATGATTATGTCTTCAGTGCGGCACGATTTGTCCCTGTTTCTGTAATACGGATGAACAATCCTCTTTCCTTCCCGCACATGCATGCCTTCCTAAGTGCTTTGTTTCAGAAATAATGTCCAGGGTTATAAATTCCGCGGAGTGCAAAGCTTGCTTTGCGGAAATCCCGCAGTGGCGCAAAGCAAGCTTTGCACTCCTCCGTTTTAACCCGGACATTATTTCTGAAACGAAGCACTTAGATACCGGTAGTGAAATACCGGGCTTGGTCGGTAATATACTGATATTACAGCCAAACAATAACTGATGCGACTTCGTGTCGCTCAAACGGCGGGTTAGCCGTTTTTCTATTCTCTCACTATTTGATTTTCGTCTTGTATCGGACTCCAATATATCAGATTATATCTGAATTCCATTTTTTATCACTTCTTTTAAAAATCCGCTTTCATCATTGCTTTTCTCTAAAATAACAGGTTCGATTCTGTCATCTACTTCTCTTCTTGTTCTCCATAACAAAGGTCGTGTCGAAAAATAATCTCCCTCTATTTTATCAACAATAATTGCAACATCTATGTCACTGTTTTCTCTCTGATTTCCTTTTACATAAGAACCGAATAAAATCATTTTATCAAACAACATTTTTTTTGAAAGAAGTTTTTTGTATCTTTCAAGTTTTATTATAGCCTC